>NZ_DAOSEH010000021.1:0-30241 GCF_035363035.1 Mesotoga sp.
TTACTTTTGCCAGTCTATCGTACACTTCGAGTTTTCCCCTGGTCACTACGCTCGTCGCCATATCCAGTATGAAGGGATGCCTGGAACCGGGGATGGCTATGGAAAAGGGATTAGTCCCGAGAACGGCCTCTCTTCCGAACGTTGGCACCACCAGAGGGTAGCTGTTGGTCATGGCTATCCCTATCATATCTCTTTTGAGCGCCATCTCTGAATAGTAGGCCGTTATGCCGTAATGGTTAGAGTTTCGTACGGAAACGAATCCCGCCAGGTTATTTCCGGCCTTCTCTATGGCCAGATTCATAGCCCATTTTGAAACGCTCTGCCCGGGCCCTCCCCTGCCATCCACCACGGCCGAGAGGGGGGTTTCGTACTTTACCGAAGGCGTTTCATTCAGTTTTATGTGGCCGGCGTTTCTCTCGTCTATGTATCGCCTGAGTCTCGCGACCCCGTGGGAGGGTATTCCCCTGAGGTCTGCCTCCAGAAGCACATCGACGATATCGGCCGAAACATCCTGCCCGAAACCTTCGGCAACCAGAATATCCACACATAGATTTCTCAGCGACGGGCTGTCTATTACTGTCATATCCATCTCAGACACATCCTTGAAAGAAATTTCTGACGATCTTCCCATAAATCTCTCTTGCGATATGGATCTCTTCCAACTCGACGTATTCGTTGGCCTTGTGGGCCATGCTGGCCGCTCCCGGTCCGAGTATCACGGTCTCGATACCGGAGGGGGCTATGAAGGCTCCGTCGGTGAAGTATGTCATTGTCAGTGGTTCCGGCTCTCTCCCAATCTCTACGAGGGTGGAGCGGACACAATCGCTCAACCTGCCGGAGGAGCTGAAAGGGTTGCGTGTTAGTAGAACCTTCTGACCGGCGCCTTCGAACCGCGAGAGGACTTTATCTATGACTCCGGTGACTTCCGGGGGCGAGATGTTGCTCATAAAACGTATATCCAGAACGCAGCTGGCGGAATCCGGAACGGTGTTCTCCTTGGAACCTCCCGATACCTTGTTCAGACTAACCGTCAGGCCTTCTATGCCACCTAGTTCACCGGCAATCCTTTGATAGGCGTCAATAAGAAGGAGTACCGCGTTTATTCCCTCTTGAGGCTGTGAACCGTGCGCCGATTTACCTTTGAAATTCAGTTCGCTCCAGACCGCTCCCTTTTCTCCACTCGCCAGTCTCATCGAGGTGGGTTCGCCGATCAGTGCGCCGGTTATTTCGAGCGTGTTTTCTTCGAGAAATCTTTTCACTCCGCTGCAGCCAACTTCTTCGTCACACGTCGCGAGAAAGGCCAGATTTCCCCCGAATCGTTCATCGCAGGAAAGATCGATGAAAGCCGCCATCATGGAGGAGAGGCCGGCCTTCATATCGGCCGATCCACGGGCATACACCCTTCCATTCTCAACGACGGGCTTGAAGGGATCGCCCGTCCATCCAGAAGCGGCCGGAACCACGTCCATGTGTCCGGCGAAAAGCAGATAAGGCAGCCCGCCGTTCCTGTCGATTTTCGCGAGAAGATTCACCCGTCCGTCGCCGACTCTCTGAATCGTGCAGTTTACACCGTAACCCCCCAGCGTTTCCTTTATGAACAGAGCCAGAGATTCTTCGTTGCCGGGAGGATTGGTAGTATCGTATTTACACATTTCAAGAAAGATCCTCTCCAGCTCGTCTTTACCGGGAATCATAGCTTTATACCGACATTCCATATAGAATAGTCGTCCTGTCCGAGGAGTTCCGACCTGGTTTCCGCTCCGTTGGAAACGTCGATCACCATATCGAAAAGCCTTTCTCCGCTCTTTTCAAGAGTCTCTTCTCCGGAAATCACCGCGCTGCAATCGAAGTCGATGCTGTCCTTCATTTTCATGGCCGTGTCGCGATTACCGGTAACCTTTATCACCGGAGCGATCGGATTTCCCGTCGGCGTTCCCTGGCCCGTAGTGAAGAGTATGATGCTGGCGCCACCGGCGACCATTCCCGTCACGGACTCCACATCGTACCCGGGAGAGTCCATTAGATAAAGACCGGGAGTCGCTTCTATGCTCTCCCCGTACTCTTTGACTCCCACGATAGGCACTTTGCCGCCTTTTATCATGGCTCCCAGAGATTTTTCTTCCAGAGTGGTAAGCCCTCCCCTGACGTTTCCCGGCGATATGTTGTTTGGAATATTTTCTCTATCGACCATGTCGCGGCTGTTGTTTCTGCTCTCGTTGATCATCCTCTCGAGCATGCGGGTGAATCTTTCCTTCTGAGAGTCGTCGCTCATGCGTTCGAAAAGGAGATGTTCGGCCCCCACGAGCTCGGTGGTTTCCGAGAGAATCACCCGACCGCCGTTTTTCCAGACCAGGTCGGCCACCTGTCCGACTACGGGATTTGCGGACAGTCCCGACGAAAAATCCGAACCGCCGCATTCGACACCGATCGTGAGTGCCGAAAGCGGAACACTCTGTCGCTCTATCTTCGAAACCTCGGCCACGAACTCCCTGGCCTTTTCCCTCCCCAATCTTATGGCTTCACCGTTGCCAACCTCCTGTACCATTATTAGCTCGGCCGGTTTGCCCGCCTGGGCGATCAGGTCTCTCAGTTCGTGGGGCGAAACCCTTTCACAGCCCAGGCCTATAACGATCACTGCCGCCACGTTCGGGTTGAGGGCGGTGTTTATTAGCGTTCTTCGGGTCTGGTGAAAGTCCTCTCCCAGTTGCGCACAGCCCTGGTTGTGCCTGGCGACCGCGCAGCCAGGTACCGACGAGGCTATCCTCTCGGCGACCTTCGATGAACAGATAACGCTCGGAAGTATCAACACGTAGTTTCGGAAACCCACACTTCCATCCTTTCTTATGTAACCCTTTATAGTTTTCTGCATATAGTAACGGCTTAAGCCTGTTCACCTCCTTTACCGGATTCCGTTCTGGCACTTTTGACGTTGTGGACGTGAACGTGCTGTCCCGCATATATTTCGTCGGTCGCGATTCCAATCCTGTTGTTGTACTTTATCACCGTGTCTCCGGGCATCATGTCTTTCACGGCCACTTTGTGACCGGAAGGTATAGAGTTCCTGGAAACGATCTTTCCCGCTGGACCGGTACCTTTTATCTCGATCGTTTCACCCGGCTCCGCTCTTTCCAGAAGAGTCGCCACGTTATCGTTTTGAGAAAGCAAAATCGCTTGCTTCATACCTTTGCCTCCAATTCTAAAAAGCTGGTTGCCGTCTTGTAATCAACTTTCGAAGACCCGAGGATCGAGCAGATTATATCCATTGAGTGCTTCAAATGACTGTCGAGAGCCATTTCAGCTTTTTTTAAGTTGCCCTCCAGAATCCCCTCCGCTATCTCCAGGTGTTCTTCCATCTCGCATATGATCCAGTCCTTCTGCTGCTGTGGCAAATAGTACTTGATGACGTTTCTCATCCTGGTGATGAGTATCGATATCTTCTGCATTATGTCTATGAGATAGCTGTTGCCACAATTATCCAGTATTAGCCTGTGGAGTTTGTAATCGATGTCGTAAGGAACGTTTTCCATAGTTTCTTCGCGGTTGGAAAGGTGCTTCCGCATTCTTATTATCAGATTTGAAATGGCCGTCATATCAACCGAGTCGATTGATTCTCTCAGCGCCAGCTTTTCGAGTTCGATCCTTACGTAGAAAAGCTTTCTCACTTCCTCCTCGTTTATCTCCTTGACATAGAAACTCTTCGACGGCCCCAGCATTAGCAAACCGTCCTCCTTCAACTTGTAGAGAGCGCCTCGAACAGGTGTTGACGAGACACCGTAGATGGTTTTGAGACGGCCGATAGTTAATTTTTTGCCGGGCGGTATCTCAAGTTCGACTATACTTTTCAAAATAGATCTGTAAACCTGTTGTTGAATTCCATGGAAACGGCTGCCGTCGGATCCAGTCATCGTAATCCCTCCCAGAACCGGGAATGCTCGCCCAGAAACCTGTAGCTATCTCTCAAGGTTTCGTACTGTTCTGCGCCGCAAAAGACTTCCACGCTGATATCTCCCGTGTAACCAGCCTTGAAGAGCAGGCTCAGGAACTTCTCGAAATCTATCTTTCCATTTCCGGGCGGCTCATGCATGGTGTCTGCTATATGAACGTGTTTTATGGTTCCTATCTGTTCTTGGACATACTCCGGGTCGGATCGCTGATCGAAGTGATCCGAGTCGAGAAGTATTGCGAAGTTCTTCAACCCGCTCGAAGAAATGAACTCGTATGTTTCCCGGCAACTGTTCAACAGAGGACAGATATCTCTTCTCAAAGGCTCTATGAGGATCGACAGACCCGGCAGGTTATTGGACACATATTCATCTACAACCCTCAGGGCTCTCTTTAATCGCTCCAGCGACTTTTCCGGTCCGTCTTCCCACACAGTTCCCCTCAATCTACCGATATTAAGGTTGACGCCCAGCGCCTTCGCCTTCTCTGCCGCATCTATCAATCCAGATAGAGCCCTCTCTCTTTGCGAACTCTCCGGACTGTTGAGGGCCATCCCCATCGTTCCGGCCATCTCGCCGGTACAAAGAAAGGAGATCCCGGTTTCCGTTTTTCTCTCCAGGAAACGGAGTTTCTCGACATCTACACGGGCCGGATCGGCTATCATCAGCTCGAAAAAGTCGAATCCGGCTTTCTTGAGCTGCCCGAGATTTTCTTCTAGCGAACCGGTGAGACCCGTAACCCTGGCTCCGGATGGAACATCTTCGTTTGCGATCATGAAGGCCAGTCTCATGAAGCCTCACACTCCCCCGGTCGCGTTCAGGACGGCCATCGCCAGCGAGATCTCCTTCGAATCGCTCGAATCGCTCCTGGAGGTCAGTACTACGGGGAATCCGGCACCGAGAAGCAATCCGGCTGTCTTACTGTGAGCCAGATGAACCAGTCCCTTTATGAGATTCGCGGCCGACTCGAGGTTCGAGCAGACCAGTACATCGGCTTCTCCCCCTACCGGAGAGAGAATCATTTTCTTGACGGCCGCCTCTTTGCTAAGCGCGGTATCCAGAGGCATGGGACCATCGATGTAGCAATTGCCGAAATGGCCTCTTTCCGACATTTTTGCGATCACGGCTCCGTCTATCAGATCCTGATTGGACTGGGTGATTCTCTCGTTTATCCCTATAACCGCTATCTTTGGTTTTTCAAAGCCAAGAGATCTGACGAACTCACAAACGTTTTCCACTATGCCTATCTTCGTTTTCAGATCTGGATTCACGTTGACCGTGCCGTCGGTTATGAAGAGAAGTCTTTCAAACCCGGGTACTTCGAGACAGGAAACGTGGCTTACGAGACGACCCGACGCTTTCACGCTTTCACTTCTGAAAAGAACTCTCAGAAAGACGGCGGTATTCACCAGCCCCTTCATGAGAACGGCCGGCTTGTTCGCCCTTATCGTTTCTATCGCCCTGGCGGTGTTGATCTCTTCGGTATCGCCCTCGATTATTTCGACATCTTCCAGGCCCCTGCAATACTCGCTGGATACTATCTTTTCTCTCTTTCCAAACAGAGTGAGTTTTATACCCCCTCCCCACGACCTCAAACTACCGAGAGCCTTCAGGGTAGAGTCGTCGTATGGCTGGACACAAAGCACTTCAACCTTTCCACCGCTCTGCCTGGCCTTTGATACTATCTGTGAAAGCGAGTTAATCTGCATCGTACCACCTCAATATTCTAGCGCCTTCTCCCGACCGGTTATCACCCTGTAAACCCCCGACGCGAGACTCTCCATTTCGAATTCGCCTGGAAAGAGAAAGACCGTGAATCCCTTTCCGAGCTTTTCTAGCAGGGCCGCCCTTACGAATTCCGATTTCACGACGCCACCGGTGAGGGCTAAAGCATCGGGGTACCCGCCGAAAACGGCCAGCAAACTGAAAATGTACTTCGCAATATTATAGATGTAAGCCTGAAGAACGACAACTGCGCGGCTATCGCCTCCGCGAGCCATCTCCACGATTTTTTCCACATCTCTGGTCTGAAAATGCGAATAAAGGCCACCGGCATGCGCCAGATGATGAAGGTAATCGTCACGCGAGCGGGCGAAATCGGCCAGTTCGTGGGTGGGAAGGGCGCCGGCCCTTTCCACGGCGAAAGGTCCTTCTTTGTCGCTGTTGTAAAGATCCACCATTCTTCCCTGAAGGTGGGCGCTCACGGAGGAGCCTCCCCCGAGATGGGCCACTATTATCTTTGCCTCTTCGTAACTTTTTCCCAGCTGAGAAGCGGCTCTCCTGGCTATCGCCTTCATGTTCAAAGCGTGCGATAGCGAGTTGCGCGTTATATCCCTGATACCCGTGATCTTTGCCCAGTCGGCCATTTCATCGACGCTTATTGGATCGACAGTGAAAGCCTCTATACTGTTCTCGAAAGCTATTTCCGAGGCGATTACAACTGCGGTGTTAGCCGGATGAACACCCTGAAGACCAGCCCTCGCGTCTTTCAACATCTGATCGTTTATTCTGTAAACTCCCGAACTCAACGGTTTTAGTCTTCCACCTCTGGCCGCAATGGCGCACAACTGTTTTGATTCTATCCCTGAATCGACCAGTGCGCGGAGTATCTGCCCTTTCCTTATGAGATACTGCTCGGGGAAGAGAGGGAGATCGAGTTGATTCTCTTGGAGTGTCAACGTCTTTCTGAAAACCTCCCTCTCACCGTCGAAGACGGCTATCTTCGTCGATGTCGAGCCCGGATTGATAACGAGTATATAGCAACTCATCCTAGGTAATCACTCACAATCTTCTTGAATTCTTCGATCTCCAGAACGGCGTTTCTAATTCTCCCTTCTTTCCTGACTATCTCCGTAAGTTCTTCGAGCTGATCATCACTACAGGTTATTCCAAGTCTCTTCAACCAGTACTTGATACTCGCCTGACCACTGAAGGCTCCGAGCTTCACCTGAATCTCGCCCATACCAACAAGAGATGGCAAATAAGGGGTCATGGCCGGTTCGATTCCGGCCTCATTCAACTTGTCTATGGCGTCAACGACTATGCCGGACTCGACCCAGAAGAGCCTCTTGCCGACTACAGGTTTGTTGTTGGCGACGGGTATTTTCGAGATATCTTCCACCAGTCTCGAAGTATAGGCGATCTTTTCAAGGTTAACCCCGGTATCGATACCCATGAGCAATTTCAGACCGGCAGCCACTTCCTCCGTTGCGACATTTCCCGTTCTCTCGCCCAAACCGTTGATCGAACTGTGGATACCCGCAGCTCCGGCCCTTACGGCGGCAAAAACCGAGCCCATGGCCAGTCCGAATTCGTTGTGAACGTGGAATTCCAGAGGAATATCCGGTATCGCCTTTCTGAGTTCGGTAAAGACGAACTCTATTGTGAACGGTGAGGCCACGCCGAAACTATCGACGAAGACTATGCTTTCCGGTTTGGCCTGCCTTGCCACTTCTGTAAAAACCTTAAATACGTAGTCGAAAGTCGAACGGGTCGTGTCCCAGCCCATGAATGTAGGTACCATCCCCTGTTCTTTCGCATACCCGATAGCCGTGACGACTCTATCTATAACCTTTTCGGCCGATACTCCGTACACGTATTCGTTGTCGTAAGGATTTATGGCGTGTTCTACCACCACTCTCTTTGCTCCGCACTCCAAAGAAGCGTCGATATCCTTTTTCATAGCCCTTGCGAAGGGCACTATCTCCGAGGTGAGGTTCATATCCACGAGCCTTCTGATCGCCCTTTTATTTTCGTCGGAGACCACCGGCATGCCTACTTCGATAGATTTAACTCCGAGTTCGTTGAGAGCTACACCTATTCGCACTCTCTGGTCTTCGTTCCAGGTCAATCCACAGGTTTGTTCTCCGTCTCTTAGCGTGACATCGTGTATATATACACTATCTCTGGCATTTTCACCTTTGATTGCCTTCTCGAAGTTCATGGGGCATACCCATTTTGAGCCGTCGAAATATTCCGTGCCGTTCAGCGGCATGTAATCGAGATCCTTAGGTTTCATAACTTTACCTCCATTGTCGTTTCTACTTGCGGTAGAATGTATGAGTTTTCTAGCACGACTATTTCTCTATCCTTCGCCTTTAAACTATCAATAGTCTTTTGCAGGTCATCGTGCACCGACAGGCCGATTTCGTTGAACATAGACCGGTAAGCGGTATGGCTCACGATGTGGACACGCTTTCTCTCCATTATATTCTTGACGGCGTAGGCGGCGACGTAGGCCAGCGGATCCTGAGCGGTCATTCCGTCCAGTTCCTCGAGAATCTCGGCGCTCTTTAGCCTTAGGAGTTTCGCAAATGCCGGATGATCGCCGAACCCCTCGTTTAGGGGCGACACCATTACAATATCTCCGCCGTCCTTGGTTATAAGGTCGGCAGTGTAGAGAGCCTTTCCTCCCTGCCAGAAATCCGTGATCGATGGATAGGATGATATCACCGTGATGTCCGACCGGCGCTCGAAGACACGAAGCAATTCGTTTCTGGCCAGTTCGACACCCCTTCTGTGTGCCGTTATATGGTCGCCCGAAACGCAGCCCATAACGGAGCCGTCTATACCGTAATAATAATTGATGATGAAATCAAGGCCGACTCTGGAACCCGTCTCGTCTATGAGATCTCGAAACTCGTTTTCGACGACGCCGACATCGGCCGAGCTGTTCAGAATTGCCATTCTGTGAGACTGGAAGACCGTCTCGTATGAAGCTACTCCCGGCACTACCATTTTTGCGCCGCCCGACCACCCCGAAAAGCGGTGGGGCACTATCGAACCAATCGCGACCAGCAGATCGCTCTCCACGTTTCTATTGATTTTCAACGGAACATCCAGGTAGTTTCCAAAATCCTTCATTTCGACGCCGTCAGCCGCGTCGTGCTGTATTATTTCGGTATTGGCCAGGAAGCTGGCGAATTTCTCGACAAGTTCGATTTTAGTCATCTTCCTGTGGGTACCGGTGGCGACTAGAAGCTTCACCCTGTCCCACGGAATCGCCCGCCTTCCAAACTCGAATTTTAGATGCCCGAGCGTCCCGAGAACCGGCGAGTGTCTCGTATGATCCTCCACTATGAAGACGATCCTGCCGGCTTCGCGCGCCATAGTGTACAGATCGACGTTGTCGGCCGTCGAAAGCGAGCTTTCGAGATCTCTATGAGCCCCTTTCCCAGTCGTGATTTTCAACGGTGCGAGAAGACTGCCAGCCGTAATCTCCAGCCCGAGTTTCTCTCCTGTCGTATAATCAAGTTCTACAAGCATTTCATTTGCCACCGAAGTACATTTCTCTTATTTTCTCGTCGCTTTTCACTTCTTCGACGCTTCCTTCAAGTTTTATCTGACCCTGAGAGACTATATATACTCTGTCGCTCATTGGCAGGGAAAGTTTTGCGTTCTGTTCCACGATGAGCATAGTCAGACCGGTGTCTTTTACGAATTTCTTCAAGGTTTCGAATATCCTCTTCACAATAACCGGCGCCAGACCCATCGACGGCTCGTCGATCATCATTATCAACGGCTCGGAAACGATAGCCCTGCCTATTGCGAGCATCTGCTGCTCCCCGCCGGAAAGAGTTCCTGCCATCTGCCCCTTTCTCGGCTTCAGCTCGGAGAAGAGTTCATAGACCCTTTCGATGTTGGGTCTGGCCTTTGCCAGGCCTACCCTCGTCGCGGCGACTTCGAGGTTTTCCTGAACCGTCAGCTCGGCGAAAACCTGCCTCCCTTCGGGAACGTGAATTACACCCAGTCTCGTGATCTTGTGCGGAGCAAGATTCTGGATCTCTTCTCCGTTGAGGAAAACCTTGCTTCCTGGCTCGCAAGGCACGAGTCCCGATATGCTCTTCAGCAGAGTTGTCTTCCCCGCTCCGTTTGGACCCAGCACAGAGACAACTTCGCCCTTCGCGGCCTTTATAGAGACTTTTCTGAGAGCGGGAACTTCGTTATAAGAGACCGATAGGTCTCTGGTTTCCAGTAAAAACATGTTCATTCCTCCCCCAGATAGGCTTTCAGGACCAGCGGGTCCCTTTCGATCTCTTCGAACTTTCCCTGCGCGATAACCTGACCGAAATTCAACACATATACCCAGTCGGCCACGGCCTTTATGAAGTCCATAGTGTGTTCCACCAGAAGAGTCGTGATTCCGCGTTCCTTGAGTATTATCATCAGATCCATTATCACTTTGAATTCGTCCCTGGTCATTCCGGCGGCCGGTTCGTCGAGGAAGAGAAGCTGTGGTTCCAGCGCCAGTGCCCTGGCTATCTCGAGACACCGTCTCAACCCGTACGCCATACCCGTTGGAGAATCGTAGGCCCTGTCTTCCAGTCCCACAAGTTTCAAAAGCTCTAAGGCCTTCTCTTTGTTCTCCTTTTCTTCCCTCTTGAACTTCGGGGTATTGAGAACCACGCTGATGGGACCGGATTTGTAGAACGGCTTCCTCGCGACGAGAACATTTTCGATAACCGATAGATTCTCAAACAGACGAATCTTCTGGAAAGTTCTGGCGATACCCATTCTGCTTATAACATTGACATCCAGACCGGAGATATCCCGGTCCTTGAAAAAGACCTTCCCACTGGTGATGGGGTGTACGCCCGTGACGACATTGATGAATGTCGTTTTACCGGAACCGTTAGGACCGATCAGGGCCGTAATCTTGCCTTCGGGGATTCCTATGGAGAGGTTGTTGTTCGCGACTACCCCTCCGAAGCTCTTGGTCATGTTTTCCGTTCTAAGTATGTCCATTTCCACCCCACCTTACAACGTCTTTGTGTTGCTTCTCTTCAGCCTGAAGATCTTCCTGAACAGGTTTTCAATTATCGGTCCCAGCCCCATAGGCATGAAGATGATTACCACTATGACAATCAGCGAAGTGACCATCAGATAATAGTTTTCCCAGCCACCGAACCTGAGAAACTCCGGGAGAAGCGTTAAGCCTATACCGCCCACGACTCCGCCGCTCATGTGCCTCAAACCTCCGACAACGGCCATGGCCACGAAGTTGGAAGATTCGAAAAACGTGAACGGCTCGGGAGAGAGAAATCCGGCCAGATGTGCGTAGAGGGCCCCTGCAAGACCTGCAAGGCCTGCGGCGAAACCGAAAGCCGCAATTTTCAGTCTCTTCGTCGAAATGCCGCAGCTCTCCGTCGCTACGTCATCGTCGTTCATCGCAAGCATCGCTCTACCGAAGTGGGAATGCTTTATTCTAAACATTATATAAACACAGAGAATGAGCAGAGCTCCAAAAAGCCAGAAGACCTGACCGAAGGAGAGCATATTATTGCCAACCGAATAGAAGGGAATTCCAAAGAAACCGTAAGGACCGCCCGTGATTGGCGTAAGGTTTATAACCAGCATCCACACAATCTGTCCGAAGGCGATCGTAACGAGCGAGAGGAAAAAGGCCTTCAACTTAAACGAGGGAATGCTCAACAAAAAACCTGCCAGAACACTTATGGCAATTCCTATGATGATCCCTACAGGTATGGGCATACCCAGTTTTACCGTGAAATATGCCGAACTGTAGGCGCCGATCGCGTAGAATCCGGCCTGTCCGAGAGAGATCTGACCCGCAAATCCGGTGAGAAAGACGAGGCCCGTCGCGAGGATGGCGTGAATCAGAGCCCTGTTCATCAGATACAGGTGGTACATATTCTTGTTGAGGATCGGAAAGAGTATTATTACAAGGATCGCTCCCGCGATAAATAACAGCTTCTTCATCTCACGCCTCCTATATCTTCTTGCTCTTCCAGTTGAAGATTCCGGAAGGCTTCAGTATGAGCACGGCAACGAGAACAGAGAAGGATATGATATCTCTGTAAGTCGAAGATATATAGAGGGTCGAGAAATTCTCGAGAAGTCCCAGGCTGATCCCTCCGAGTATCGTTCCGTAAGGATTGGTAAGACCGCCGAGAACGGCCGAAGCGAAGCCCTTTACCCCGATCGATCCTCCGCCCAGTTCAAGAGATACGAAGTAGATGGGAGCGAGAAGTATACCTGCGATTCCCACAACACATGTCGCCATGATGAATGAGAGTGAAGTGGTAACTTTAACATCTATTCCCATAAGAGCTGCGGCCTCTCTGTTCTGAGCCGCGGCGCGGAATGATTTTCCTATAAGAGTTTTGTTCAGAATAAAGTAGATCAGTACCATCAGTACAGCGATCACCAGATAAATATTCAGGTAAAGTGTCGGAATCCTGACGCTACCGATCGTGATGAAGTCTTTGTTGCCGCCGAACACAGGTGGGAAGGGTTTCGGAAGAGCCCCGTAGGTCACAATTATCAAATTGAGCCAGAAAGTGCAAAGCATCAACGTTGCAACTACAAATTCCAGTCTTCCTCCTCCCCTCTTCCTTATAGGTTCATATATGAAGGCCCGGAGGCCGATCCCGTAAAGCGCGATTACGCCTACGGACAGAACGAAAGAGAGAAAGAACCCCAGATTGACCATCGTATAGAAAGTATAGAAAAGGTAGGCTCCCAGCATGGCCGATGAGATATTGGCGAAGTTGATCCTGGAGATCGTCAGCCAGAGGAAAACAACGCCCAGCCCGACAAGCCCGTATGTAGCGCCTATTGAAGCCCCTGAAACTATATTCTGGAGAATGTCTTGAAGCATCATTCACACTCCTTGTCTGGATAAATAAAAGCGAGAGGAAGACCCTTTGCCTCCCTCTCGCCAAGAGGCTTAGAACATCTTGTTGATTATCTTCCAGTCTTTTCCGTCGAACTGAGAGATCAGACAAACGTTGGTGAAGTTGTGGTGCTCATCGCACTTAAGTTCTCCCTGGACACCGACTATATTTGCCTTTGTCGCCAGGTACTGGGCTATCTTCGTGCCATCGGTTCCAACGTTCTTGATCGCTTCTGCCAGAAGATACATTCCGTCGTAGTACGCCTGTGCGGGATCGCTCGGCTCCTTACCGTCCCATCTTGCCTTGTAAGCATCAACAAAAGCGACGACTGCCGGATCGGGATCGACGGGATTGAAACCCTGGACCGAGTAAACACCGATCGCCGCTTCGGGAGCTAGATCTGTGAAGGCCGGAACTCCCCACGCCGAGAAACCTATAATGGGCACATCGATCTGAAGCTGCCTTAATTGATTGACCGTTACGGCGGCTTCCGACTCGTGAGTCAGACCGATAAGACCGTCGAAACCGGCGTTTTTCAGCTTAAGAAGCTGACCTGTGGCATCCTTGTCGCCTTCTTTGATCTGTTCCATCGCTACAATTTCCACTCCGTACTTGGGGAACTCCACCTTCGCTACTTCTAGAGCCGCAAGGCAATAATCCGTCGAGCCGTAAATCACACCGGGCTTCTTGATACCAAGAACCTCAACGGCGTATTTGACAAGCTGGACAACCTTCACTTCGTCGTCAGCTCTCAAGCGGAAAAGGAAATCGTTGGGAATCTTTGTGTACCTGAAGGATGGAGAAGTAGCTCCGACAAGCATGGGGATTTTCGCCTGCTGGGCCAGCGGGTGGACTCCAATGACTGCACTGCTCATGTTCGGTCCAAATACCGCAACTACATTATCCTGGAAGAGCGCTCTTCTAACAACGTTTGCGGCGGTACTGGGATTGGCGGCATCGTCATAGACAATCATTTCGAGCATATCGCCGTTGATACCGCCGGCGGCGTTGATTTCTTCGAGAGCCAGCTGCGCACCCATCTTGATGTAATCGCCCAGAATCGAACCCAAACCTGTGAAAGGAGCTACAAGAGCAACTTTTATAGTTGCACCCAGAGCTGCGACTCCCAGAAGCAAGACAATTGCCAGCACAAGTACCCTGTTCAGTTTCATTCAAACACCTCCATATTTGGGGTAAGGTTGTACCCCGTTCTCACGGAAAGAATCTAAAATTGCGAATTCATTAAGATGATGCATTATACATCATGCAAAGTGTACCATGATTTCTATAAATCGCTCAACCTTTTGAGAACCGATCTGGCAAAATCCTGGATGATCTCGAACGATTAAAGGTTAGTAACTGAGTTTTTCTTATGAAAACGATGCAATTTCCACACAAGTGGAGAAGCAATAGGTAAGACTCGATGAAAAATGAAAAAGAGAGGAAAAATCCTCTCTTTTTCTGGCAGGCGAGGAGGGCCTCGAACCCCCGACCTACGATTTTGGAGACCGTCGCTCTGCCAATTGAGCTACTCGCCTACAAAAACGATTATAGACGAATTGACCGCCCTTTTCAAGTGGAAAAAATTACGAATCCAATTGAAAAGAGAAACATGATGAGATAGATCGCCAGAGAGTTGTCGATCCTTTCAAAAAAGACAGGCAGAGGCCTCATGAATTTCCTGTACAGGAAATACAAGCCAACACCGGCCGCGATCATCAGAAGTGATTCGAACATGTAGATCTCGAAGCCTACGATTCCGTGAACTATTATGGCGACCGAGAGAATCGAATAGGCTGCGAGCGTACCGATGGGGAGGCTGCCCGTCTCTTTGGAGGGCTTCAAAAAGATGAATTTAGAAAAGATCATGGCCGTACCGACGGACGAAAGCATCATGAGAACCTTCAACCAGGGACAACAGGCGTCGTGCATTATCACTTCTTTGGTAACGCAACCGGATGTCATCGGGAAGCCGGAAATTGCCAGCGAGCCAACCAGAAGAAAAAGGTACTCTATGCGGGTTATCCTTCCCGACCAATCTCTGTATTCCTTAGTTCCGAGCCTCGTGGATACATTTCCGACAACGAGGAAGAGAAGTGTTTTAAAGACAGCATGACTGAAGCCGTGCCACGAAGAGGCCTTGTCACAGGTAACCATCATAAATCCCACCTGCGAAATGGTGGAATAGGCTAGAAGACGTTTGGCATCTTTGGAGTTCACGGCTAAGATAATACCGGCAATCGCGCTGAATATACCTATATACACGAACTCGTCTTTCAGCCACCCGAAAGACTCGTACTGGACGAACCTTATGGAGAGATAGACATCGATCTTCACGACCAGACCCGAGAGGATTGGCGAAACTTCTACCGGCGCGTTGGAGTGGGCGTCGGGAAGCCACATGGAAAAGAGAAAGAGGCCGGACTTCACCGCCAGTCCTCCGAATATCAAAATCGAGGCGATACTTGAAACGTGGTTCAGCCCTTCCATGGCGAACGAGCCGGTTTCCATATACACCAGTCCTATCCCCAGCAGAAAGAAATTCAACCCGAGCGATGAGAGGAGAAGGTACTTCAGACTGGCCCATGCCTGGCGGCCTTTCTTCTCGTAGGAGATCAGTATGAAGGAGATGATCGATACCAGCTCTACGGTAACGAAGACGTTGAAAAGATCTCTCGAAAGAAAGATCGAATTCAATGTGCCATACATGATGAGGATCAGGCTATAGAAGAAGCCATCATAATTCTTCCTCAGAGAGTTAAGAGTAATCGCCAGCATCACCAGAAAAGTGGAAAGCATGAAAGGTATGGCGAGATCATCCATGGTCAGTCTTATGCCAAGTTCTCCCCAGTTCCCGAGGTTCATACCGAACTCTTCGAAGAGATTGAAAGGCAAAAAGCTTCCGTTGATTATCGTTGCAAATAGCGCCACACCGGCGCAGAGTCGTCTCCTCTCTCTCAATATGAGACAGATTATTCCACCCAGAACGGGCAGAAAGATCGTGAAGATCATTCTTTCTCCCTCTCGAAGTTCGATTCAATGGTCCCGATATCCATGGTGTGATATTTGTTGTAGATAATTATCGCGAAGACCAGCGACAGGCAGAGAAGGGCGAAAGATATTACGATACCGGTTATTATGACGGCCTGCGGTACCGGGTCGGCGTAAGCGATGGAAAAATCTCCGTTCACGATCGGCGGTATAATGCTCTTTCTCGAACTGATGCCGGTGTAGAGTGTATTTATAGATGTCTCCACGATTCCCAGAGAGAGTATCTTTTTAATGATGTTCCGGGAAAGGGTCATACCTATCGTTCCAACCAGCATGCCGGCCACGGAAATGTAAAAGATAATGTTTCCCGTCATAAAGTACCCCGCCTGTTTATAAATTCGCTCGACATCTTCCACGCTCCGGCATAGACTTTTATGCCGATCAGAATATTCAGAACCGGGATCAATCCGCCGCTAAGCACCTCTCCAAACTCTCCTGAGGCAAGCAACCTGGCGTGCGTTTCCGGAAAGAAAACGATGAAAGAGACAAGCGAGAAGATTATCAAAAGGCTGGCATTTTCCATTATTTTGATCTTGAACCTATCGTAATGGGAGTTGGCCTTCGCAAAGTTCGATGTCAATCCATAGGTAACTATCCCGGTGGCGAGAACGACTCCCCCCACGAAGCCTCCACCCGGGCTGATATGTCCTTCCAGCACCACATACAGAAAGAGCGTTACTGAAAGCGCGGCCAGACCTCCGCTGTAAACGGTAACCGAGCCGAAGACCTGCTGACTTCCTTCAGCGCTCCTTGGAAGCGAGCTGAAGAGCGTCGTCACCCCGAGTGCCGTGATACTGAAGACGATGACCTCGAAAATAGTATCGTACAGACGTGTCTCCAGATAAATGGCTGTAACGGCATTTGGAATGTTCGTACGCTCGATTATCTCTTCCAGCCCTTCGGGAAAAACCAGATCGATTCTTGCCTGAAGGACCACAAACAGGAAAATCACCGCCGCAGCGATCACACCCAGAATCTTCATGGCCTTCACAGGTATCGCCCCACTATCTCCTGCATCTTTCCTTCCTTAGTCATATTCTCTATATCGCTGGAAAGAGCTTCGGCGAGATCACCGGAACTCTTTGAGACGACAAAAACGTAATTGCTCTTCTTCAAAAAGACGGGCCGTGGTGAAACCGAACTTCTGCTCAATTGCTTCAGCTTCACGAAATCCACTTCGACTCCTTCAAAATCGAAGATCGAAGTTTCAAGATAAGCGATACCCCGGGTGCTACCGGAAAGTTCTTCCTCAGTGAAGGCTCCGCACAGGATATCTATTTCATGTTCTTCGACCGCCTTGATAGCAGTTTCTCTGCTTTCAAAGGCCGCCGCCTCTATATGGTAACCTTCCTTTTCGTCTATTCTCTTCATGATCTCCCATTCCAGCCCCTTCAGACCGCCCGAACCGATCTCGATCATCGAGGGAACGTTCACGAAACCCAGCCGCACCCTCCTCTGACGCTTCAAGGCCATAATATAAACTATCAGAACAAGAGCAACGCCCACCGTGAACTGTGTCATCGCCACATCCGGGGCTCCAGCCAGAAGCATGACGATCGCCGAGAGCGAACCCATTATTCCGAACCAGATAACTGCCTGGAAGCTGCTCTTAGAAGCTACGACTATTACAGCACTCAACAGATAGAGGGCTCCGATCATGATCACTACGGTATTCATCTCTCTCCCTCCGAGTTGATATAAGCGCGGGCGATAACGTGAGTGACCAGCGGACCGGTTACCATCAGTGCAGCCACAAAAGCTATCGTCTCGATTATCGAGAGACAGCCGAAGAAAAAGGCCGAGACGATTATGAAAATCAGGCCGACGGTGTCGGCAATCGTTAAAAAGTGCAATGTGGCGACTATTGTGTGGGCGATTACCGAGCGCAGGGTCCCTACAACGACGAAAACAAGGCCGACAAAGAGAAAAACGCAACCCGCGATTTCCATTATCTACGCACCCCCAGATAATACGCCGCGATTATCGTACCGCTGGTATTTAGTATTAGAAAAAGCAGGGCAACTCCGGATATGAAATCGACCTGTGTCACCAGTTCTATAAAGACTATCCCAACGAGAAGCCTGGTGGAGATGGACGAATATCCTATGAGCAATCTCCACGGGTCCTGTCCGGCCGAAAACCATACCAGCATGGCTATGGAAGCCATAAGGGAGAACATCGTTATGTAGAAGATCAACGTTTCACCTCGTGGATCAGAAAACCTTCTCTATCTTTGGAAACGACTATTTCTTCCGGAGTCATCGTCACCGAAATGATCTTGCCGAACTCCTCGATTCGGTTTTCAGGTATCTCTTCGGCCCTGACCGTGAAGACAGGTTTGGAGAAAAGAAGCCTGAAAGACTGGAAAATGGCTGGGGGTAACGACAGGAGAATCTTGAAAGCCGTTCTGACAGACGGGCCCTTCGGAACAAGCTTCGAGGAAATGTACTGGACGAAGCCTGAAACGATGGAACCCGAGATCAAGGCCGCCGGCGTGATCTTTCCAAAAAAGGTTATCCAGAGAAACAGAGAAATCGAGAATATCATTGATCCCACCCGACCGGCCTGGCACGGAACGGTTCTTCCAGATCGAAGTGCTGCATCCATCCTGTCAAACCGTAATTGTCTAAAAGCTCGAGCGCGTCGTTGTATTCCTCCTGCGTGATCCTTCTGGATATCTCGGGGTACTCACGCGCCCTGTAAACGGGTCTGTACTGCGACATTAGCGATATGGGAACGGAGGCCGAAAGTTCGAAGGCGACGTATTCGGCCATCTCCTGGGTCCCTGCCAGATTTTCAGGAAGAACGAGATGCCTGATTATCACGCCTCTCATTTCCTCATCTTTGAAAGAGCCGACCTGGGAAAACATCTCTTTGATCGCTTTCCTGGTGACCGACCAGTAGTCGGCAACGCCGGAGTATTTCTTCCCTATTTGGTCGTCGGTGTATCTTATATCGGCAAGATAAATGTCGACAACACCTTCCAGCAGTTTCACGGTATCGGGTTTTTCATAACCACTGGTGTTGAAGACAATCGGAAGTGAAAAACCTCTTACGAGGGCGTATTCGTAAGCCCTGAGAAATCCGTAGAAGTTCGGCGTGGGAGTTACCAGATCCAGACAGACGGCGCCTTCCCTTTCTACGTTCAAGAAAGCCTCTCCGAGCCGTTCGGCGGAAATCTCTCTGCCGTTGTTTTTCTGGCTGAAGGCGAAGTTCTGACAGTATATGCAGCTCATGGTGCAGCCGCTGAAGAAAACAGCTCCCGCCCCTCCATCCTTTACCAGAGGCGGCTCCTCGCCGAAGTGCAAAACTATCGCCGAAACCCTGGGATCGGCAAACTGCCTGCAAAAGCCGGCCGTCTCGTATCTGTTTACCCTACAGTTTCTCGGGCAGAGATCGCACGAAAGCATGCGCTCTTCCACAATCGAAATCGCATTCCTGACTTTGTCTAATCGTTGCCCGTTCAATCGAACACCATCCTGATATACAAAACAGCAAAACACCTTCACCAGTGATTGATACGCGGCATCGGGACTTCTCAATTCTCTTCCGGTTATTGCACCCGGCCGCGATTGAAGATCACCGATCGTCGGGATAATAAGCGATTTTTGCTCCTAGCCTGCTCAGCTTCTCCTGGAACCGCTCGTAGCCCCTGAATATGTGAGTCACGTTGTTTATGGTCGTCTCGCCGTCGGCTGCCAGACCTGCCATGACCAGAGCCGCGCCGGCCCTTATGTCCGTGGCCACCACTTCTGCGCCGCTTAATCTGTGTACACCGATTATGAAGGCCTGCCTGCTAGATACTTTTATCCTTGCCCCCATTCTGTTGAGCTCGTCAACATAACCGAAACGGTTTTCAAACACGTTCTCTTCGAGAATAGAGGTCCCTTCCACGGTAGTGAGAACGCTCGTGAGGAGCGGCTGGAGATCCGTTGGAAAACCGGGGTAAGGCTCTGAAGAAACGGTGACCGGTTTTAACGGTCCTTTCCAGAAGCCCCTGATAAAATCGTTCCCCTTCTCCACCCCGGCCCCCATCTCTTCCAGTACGCTTATCAGAGAGATTATGTGATCGTACCTGGCACCCGTTATGGTGACATCTCCCCTTGTAGTCAATGCGCCAAGGAGATAGGTCCCTGTTTCGATCCTGTCGGGAATCACGCTGTAATCGCCCCCGTGAAGACTGGAAACTCCGTACACCTCTATAGTTGGGGTTGAAGCGCCGCTGACTCTCGCGCCGCAGGAGTTTAGAAAGCCCTGGAGATCGGTTATCTCCGGTTCGCGGGCGGCATTCTCGATTATCACATGGGTCCCGTTCATCAGGGCGGCCGTTGTCATCAACTGCTCGGTGGCTCCGACACTCGGGAAGGGAAGCGTGTAGATTATCTCTTTCTTGAACTCCGAAGGTATCATGGCCAGAACATCGCCATGTTCCTCCGTGATCTTGAAGCCAAAAGCCTCCAGTCCTTTGAGGTGAAAATCAACCGGCCTTTGACCTATGTTACAACCTCCGGGTTTGCCCACTCTGGCCCAGCCACAGATCATGGCCAGAGGGCCTATAACGTTGAAGGAAGCCCTCATCTTACTTACCAGTTCGTACGGCACCGATCCTATGAGAACCTCGCCAGGTTTCACGGTTACCGTCTCGTTATAGAAAGTAACGATCTTTCCTATCTGCTGAAGTATGGAGATCATGGTCTCCACGTCTTTGAGCTCGGGAACGTTTTTTATCACAACGGGTTCTTCTATCATCACCGTAGCGGCAAGGATTGGAAGAACCGAATTCTTGGAACCGCTTGCCCTTATCTCTCCAGTAAGTCTCGTGTTCCCAGTAACTACCAGCTGACTCATCCGTAACCCTCCAATCTCTCTATGAGAAAAAGAATGACCACAGTATTATTCTATCAGAGCCCGGGCAAACACATTTGAAAAAGATTCGCGGGAAATCTCGCGTAATCGAACCATGGTTGGTATGAGATTCTCAACATATGAACTTTAACTTAAAAAAGAACTGTCTCCGTGAAGAACATCAGGTTCAGAGCAAAGCGCTCTATAATTGTAAGGTAACTCCAGATGATGAGTCCAGGGGGGCAGACATGAGAAAGCAAACAGTGTTCTGGTTACTGGCGATCTTCGTTTTGATATCTTTCGTCTCTTCTCCAGCCAGATTGTTTGGCGGTCAGATCGAGATAGTTCGTGATTACTGGGGAGTCGCCCATGTCTACGCGGAAACGGATTCGGAACTCTTTTTCGGAGCGGGTTATGCCACTGCCCAGGATCGCATGTTTCAAATGGAGCTTTCCCGGCGAAAAGTTGCGGGAAGACTGGCCGAAATCTACGGTAAGGACTGGCTGGAGTCGGATAAACTTATGCGTACACTCGGACTTTACAGACACGCACAGAAAATTGCCGACCAATTACAGGGTGAGACAAAGACTATACTCGAAGCTTACGCCGGTGGAGTGAACTACTATCTGGAGACTCATCTCGACGATCTGAATCCTGCTTTCTATGAAGCCGGAATCACTCCAGAACCATGGACAGTTGCCGATAGCATCGCAGTGTGGATGCGCATCTCCGAGAGGTTTGACAGGTCATGGCAAAACGAAGTGACAGCTCTCCGCAGCTATGAGCAACGGTTGCGGAGCGGAGTGACTCAAGATCCCGTTGTTATAGATGATTTCGCCGCAATAGTAACTGAAGCCGATTTTATTAGCACCGATCCCGATACATACCGCCGTCTAATGGAAAACGAAAAACTGGATGAGTTGAGTGCCTGGCTAGAGTGGGATTCATTGAAGGCCAGTCATGCCTGGACGATCTCAGGAAGCAAGAGTCTTACAGGAAGTCCTCTTCTTGAGAGCGACCCTCAAATTGCGGTCACGCTTCCTTCTCTCTGGTATGAAATACATCTTAGCGGCGGCAACTACAACGTAAGAGGAATTTGCGTCGCAGGTTCACCGGGGTTCCTTATAGGCTGGAACGAATATCTCGCGTGGGGAGCAACTGCACTCGGTTCCGACAACAGCGACCTTTTTCAAGAGAGGCTCGATGATGATGGATCCAGCTTCCTCTTCAAAGAGAACTGGTATCCGGTTCAGTCTTATACCGAAGTGATCGATATTCGCGATGAAGAACCTGTTGAAATCACTGTCAACAGAACGATTCATGGACCCCTTGTCGATGCGTTTCTCAATGGGGCGAGACCTGCGGAACACTTCTCGTTGAAATACGTCGCCACCCAAGAGCTGAAGACACCTATAACGGGAATGTTATCAATGATGCGATCGAGAAACTGGGAAGAGTTCACCTGCGGATTGGGCAATTACATGTTCCCCGGTCTCCATGTTGTGTACGCGGATGTATCGGGCAACATCGGATACTATACAGCCGCGGCAATTCCGATCCGTTCTGGAAGGCCCGGGCTTCCCCAGATCGGCTGGACGGGTGACGAGGAATGGAATGGTTACGTACCGTTTGAAGAGCTTCCGCATGTTCTAAATCCTTCTACAGGGTTCGTTGCCAGTGCAAACCACCTGCCTGTGGGCGCCTGGTATCCATATTCTCTCACGATTGGTACCGGAGGAACCGGCCATAACCCCAGAAGTATGAGGCTTTACGAGCTGCTTAATGATCAAGATGGTTTCACTTTTACAGACTTTTCAGAGATTCACCGGGATAATGTTTCGGCAATAGCCCGTGAGTTTCTGATTCTCGCGGCCATTTTGTTTGAGAGGAACTCGCTTTCACAGAATTCTTCGAGGTTTCTAAGCGCCTTCGATGGCTGGGATTATAGCCTGATAGAAAACAGCAGGGTCTCTGATCTTGCCGAGACTCTCGTCCAGGTTATGCACCGCAGCCTCAGGAGTAATACAGCTACCGCTCTTCTTGCTTCGAAATACGGTGGAGGCCACGCCGGCAATATTTACCTCCTTCGTTCTGTCCTGGCGGAGTTTGAAAGATCTGGGACGTTGCCAGACGAGGAAGAGGTGACAATCTGGGTCAATCAGGTTCTCGAAACTGCCGTAGCCGGCATCCGGGAAAGCGTCTCTCAGAAAAGGCCGCAAGTGATGATCTATCAGGCTAATCTTGAAGGCTTTCCATCGATATACCCGGACGCGAATCGATATATGCCCTATCTCACTGCTACATCGGCAAACACCATCTGGTCGCAGTTAGGAAATTCATATACTCAAGTGGTTGATCTCTCGGATATAGACAACTCCCGCGCATTCCTACCGCCCGGAGTGTCCGAGGATCCGCGAAGTCCTCATTTCTTCGATCAGGTGGAACTATGGGCCGCCGGAGAGACCCGTCCGGCTCCCTTGAGCCGGGAAGAAGTCATGATATATTCCCAATCTGTTGAAACGCTCTACCCGTATGTTACTGAAACAAAGGAATAGGGACTCGGGTGATAACAGAATCAAGCATGTTCTGGCAGTATAACACTCCATGAATAAGCAAGAGAATCAAACCGGCTTTTTGCCCGTATATAAAGGCAGAAGTTTTTAGTTAACGAGGTAATTATGGATGAATTCGTTATAGAAAGTGCAGATCAAATACGCGAGTTATGGTCAAAAACTTACAACACAGAAGGAAAACCCGATTGGTCGCATATTTTGCCCTACTACGATGAGAACATTCTATTTAGAGACACAATTCAAGAGATCAGAGGGCTTGAAGAATTCAAGAAGATGACAGAAAGGCTTGCAGAGAGATCGAAAGAGCTGAAGATGGCCATCTTGAGAGTCGTAATGGAAGATAGAACGGTCTTCGTGGAGTGGGAGATGACAATTCTCTTCAAAAAGACTAGGACTTCGGTGATATACGGTGCGAGCCGCCTTTCTTTGAATGAAAGGGGCAAAATCGTCGAGCAGAGAGACTACTACGACCTGTGGGGCGATATCTTCGACAACATCCCGGCATTCAGAAAGCCTTACAGAAAGTTCATGAGAAAACATTTCGGATAGGTGTTGCCAATGGAGAAGCAGAAGAGCGCAATTGCCAGATACTGGAAACAATACAAATGGTCGAACATATTCGCGATGATTAAGAACAACGAGGCGAATCCAGAGATTTGCGGAGATGATTTCAAGGACCGACTCATGGTAATAACAGGGGGGACATCTGGAATCGGATACTACACATGCAGAAAGTACGCAAGCCATGGAGCGCGTATTCTATCGATAAACAGAAATGGGGAGAAATCGGAAAGGCTGTGCGACGAACTCAAGAGAGACTTCGGTGTTGAGTGTTCTTACATGATAGCAGATTTCAGCAGCCTGAAAGATAGCTTGAGCGTCGGAGAAGAACTCTCCGCGATGAAAGAGCCAATAGATGTCCTGATACACAACGCGGGAGTCTTCCTCAAGCGCAGGGAATTAACCGGGGATGGCTTTGAAACGACATTTGTCGTCAACCATCTCTCTTCCTTCGTAATAAACTATCTTATTAAAGATAAGCTTAAGTCGCAGGAGAAGGCGCGTGTATTGATGGTGAATTCGGAAGGTCACCGTTTTGCGGTGTGGGGAATAAGGTTGGACGATCTCAACTGGCAAAAGAGGCGTTACAGCGGTCTTAAAGCCTACGGATCCGCGAAAACCGCACAGCTCCTCGGTATGATCATCTTCAATGAATACTTCGAGGGAAGCGGAGTCACGATGAACGCAATGCATCCGGGAGCTGTGAGGACTGGAACCGGAAAGGAAAACGGTGCATTTTACAGATGGTATAAGAGGACGATAGTAGATAGACTCTCCCGCTCGCCGGAGATTTCGGCGGAAGCGCTTTATTATCTCGGTGTTTCGAGTGATCTCGAAGGCATCGGTGGAAAGTTCTTCAACTTGACGACGGAAGAGATTCCCGCTCCACCTGCCCTCGATACGGAAACTGCGAGAAAACTCTGGCTGGAAAGCTTACGAATGGGGGCACTCAAAGATGGAAGTCTATGATGCTGTCGTCGTTGGCGGCGGGATAGCGGGATTGACAGGCGCGGCCTATCTTGCAAAGGCCGGAGCAAGCGTTCTCTTGCTGGAGAAGAACGAAAAGTGTGGCGGCCTCGTAAATTCCTTCTCAAGAGATGGTTTTCTCTTTGACGGCGGGGTGAAGGCGCTCGAAAGCGCGGGAATTATCCTGCCGATGCTCAAAGAGCTCGGGATCGATATCGAAATAGTTAAAAGCCCTGTATCGGTGGGAATAGAAGATGCCGTGATACATGTGACTTCAAAGGAAAGCGTGAATGAGTACTCCGATCTTCTAAAAAAGCTGTATCCTGACAGCGAGGAAGACATCGAGAGAGTGATTTCATTTATCAAGAGAATCATGAAAGATATGGAGGTCCTGTACGGCGTAGATAATCCTCTCTTCATGGACTTCAAGAACAACAAATCTCATTTTGCCAGAGTATATTTTCCCTGGCTCTTCAAATTCCTCTTGACTCTAAGAAGAATAGGGAAATTCAAAATGCCCGTAGAAGAGTTCCTGGGAAAAATCGTTAAAAACAGATCTTTGAGAGATATCATAGATCAGCACTTCTTCAAAAACACCCCCACTTTCTTCGCCATGAGCTATTTCTACCTTTATCAGGACTACTTCTATCCAAAAGGTGGAGTGGGAAGTCTGGCTGAATGCGTGTATAACAAAGTTCTTGAATTTGGCGGAAAGATAGAGACCGGAAGAGAAGTCACGGAGATCCAAGCGGGCAGAAAGATACTCCTGGACGATATGGGAGGGTCTTACATGTACAATGAACTCGTGTGGACCGCCGACCTCAAGAGACTCTACTCGATTTTGAAAACGGAAGGTCTGTCCGAAGCAACAGTTGAAAAGGCCGACACATTTAGATCCGAGATATCGAAAAAGCACGGGACCGATTCGATTTTCAGCATCTTTATCGCGGTGGATGAACCGCCTGAGGCTTTCGAGGAGATTTCAAACGGTCACTTCTTCTACACTCCTTCGAGGAAGGGACTCGGCGAGATTCATCGCAGCCAACTGAGAGACCTCCTGAAGAACTGGTCCGGGAATTCGAAGGAGGAGGTGTTCGGCTGGCTCGAAAGATTCTGTGAACTGGACACCTACGAGATATCTATACCAGTGCTCAAAGATCGCAACTCGGCTCCGGCCGGAAAGACGGGCCTGATAATCAGCACTCTTTTTGAATACGAGATCGTAAAGAAGGCACATGAAGCCGGCTGGTACAGCGAGTTCAAAGAAGAGCTCCAAAAGAGGATTATTGGAGTTCTTTCAAATTCGATCTACCCGATGTTGAAGGATAAAGTCCTCTTCGCGTTTTCCAGCAGCCCTCTTTCAATCGAAAGAGCGGTGGGCAGCTCCGAAGGGTCTATCGTCGGTTGGTCTTTCGAAGAGCCGATACCTGTAGTATCTAGCATGATGAAAGTCACCAGCTCAGTAAAAACACCCATACCAGGTGTTCTTCAGGCCGGAAAGTGGACCTACAGCCCTTCCGGTGTTCCGATGTGTATATTGACCGGTAAGCTTGCTGCTGCAGAAGCAATTAAAGAAAGAAAATCAAGAGAGAATCGTATTAGATAGGGCAGTTTAATGTCAATAGGAATAATTATGTGTATGGAATTGAATGATATAAGGTCGGGAAGGTGAAATATGTCGTGTGAAATCCTGTTGCTTGGAAATCCTTTGCTCCGGGAGAGGTCTTCCATAGTCACGGAATTTGAGAGCGAAGAAACGTTGAGGCAGATCGCCCTGCTCAAGAAGACTCTCGATGAATTCAGACGGGAGAACGGCTTCGGCCGTGGTATCGCCGCACCACAGATCGGAATACTGAGGAGAATAATCGCGCTCGATCTCGGGAAGGGTAGCTTCGTAATCGTGAATCCGCGAATTATAAGCGTCAGCGGATCTAAATTCACCATGTGGGACGACTGCATGTCCTTTCCCGATCTGCTGGTCCGTCTAGAAAGATACAGTTCAATAGATTTGAAGTACGAGGACGAAAAAGGAATCGAACACAAATGGGTGCATTTAGGCCAGGCAGAGTCCGAGCTACTGCAGCATGAGATAGATCACCTCGACGGTGTTCTGGCCATCGATCACGCGATCGACACCTCGAGCATCATCTACCGCCGGGAATACGAAAAGAACCGTGAGTACTTCGACCACCTCGTTGACTACACTATCGAACCGACAGTTTAACTCTTACGTTTTGAATTGAGGCAACTGGGGAGGGCTTAGAGCACCATAGGTGAGATTCCCGAACAGATCCGACACAACGGGAAGATAAGGTTGTACAATTCCGTTCTATATTTACGTTGATTCGAAACCGCAGCAAATTGCATGAGGATAATTTTTCATAGTTTATAATGATTATGCGGTGTGAGATAGGAATCTTACCGGGCCATTTCAGGGGGTGTTTTTATGCGGCGAGTGTCAGATGATTTTGGAAAGGGTCTGAACGTTTCACCTGAGGCTGCTCTGGAGTTTGAGATTCAGGGTGAAAGGTTGCTGAAGAGAGTCAACGAACTAATGTCCGCTAGAGAGGATATATCGGAGCTTTTGGGTATGAATCCGCTCTATATAATGTACGACAACAATTCGAACCATCTGCGCTTTATCTCGAACGTCTTGAAGCTCAACGATTATGACCTGCTTGCCAGGACGCTCCCCTGGGTTTACAAGACCTATACCTCTAGAAACTTCTCGGAAGATTTCTTTCCGGAAGTCTTGAAGACCTGGATGGAAGCGGTAAGAGAGCAACTCTCTCTCGAAAATTCGGAGCAAATTATAAAAGTGTATGAGGCGATGCTTTCCTCTCACGATTTATCGGTGAAGACTTCGGAAGATGCTCTCATAGGAATGAATGTGGATGAACAGTGGAAGGCAATAGAACAAAAGGTGGTTCTCGCGCTGCTGAAGGGCAGCTACCGTGAGCTTCAGGAGATCGCACTCGGCACGATCAAAGATACGAGATCCCTCTCCGACTTCTACCTTAAAGTGGTTCAACCCGCGATGTACGAAATCGGGTCGCTATGGCAAACGGGCGAAATATCTGTCGCAGAGGAGCATCTTGCCACCTCGCTCATGAACAGGCTGATGGCCAGCACATACAGTATGATAGATACCGTTCCCTCCCATCCAAGAAGAAAGGCGGTAGTTTTGAGCTCGCAGAACGAGTATCATGAGCTTGGGGCTAGAATTCTCGCCGATCTGCTGGAGTTGAACGGCTGGAACGTCAGCTATCTAGGCGCGAATACTCCGGTTTCGGAAGTTCTGAAGCATCTAAAGAAGACTATTCCCTTTTTGCTTGCCATTTCTGTCACTATGTCGTTCAACCTGGATCACACGAAGAAGCTGATACAATCGGTGAGGTTCGACAGCGATTTCAAAGGGATGAAAATCATGGTTGGCGGACTGGTGATAAACGAATCGGAAGATCTGTGGAAGAGATTGGGGGCCGATGGAACGGCTTCCTCTGCGGCAGAAGCCGTTGAAATGGCGAAACGTTGGTGGGAAGAGCGTGAATGATCTGAGAGAGGCGATCCTGGGCAGCCTGGACAGATTTTTCAATAGTCTGGAAAGCTTCTCGGGAGCGATTCTGGTTCTATTCGACCTGGAAGGTCGAATACTGGATCACAGTCCCTCTCTTGCCACTTTGATCGGAGGCAGGAAGGAGTTCGTCGGAGAGAACTTCGGCAGTTATATCGTGGATAATGCGATCGAGATGATGATGAAGGAGCGTACGGGTCTCGTCAGAGTAGGGATAACCGACTCGAGGTCCAATATACATCTTGTGAGTGGCTTCGTAATAAAGATAGATGTTTCTCGCTGGTTGTTCTTCGGAGAGAAGATAGGGCTCTCTGCCGGAGATATCATGGAGAACATGTCGAAGACAACCGACGAGCTGGCCTCTCTCACCAGGGAACTGGCGAAGAAGAATAAGGAGCTCCAGGCGGCTAACGCTGAAATCGAGAGACTCATGAACTGCGACCCTCTCACAGGATTGTCGAACAGGCGCGATTTCATGAAGAAACTCGATGAGGAGATCGAGAGCCTTTGTTCTACATGCAAGCCTCTCTCGATAATCATGGCCGATATAGACGACTTCAAGAAAGTGAACGACACGAGAGGTCACCCCGAAGGTGACAGGGTACTGCAGCTGTTCGCCGAGATTCTAAACGAGATAATCTCACCGAGGAGGACCACGGTAAGGTACGGCGGCGAAGAGTTCATAGTCATGTTGCCCGAAACAGATGGAAAAGAGGCCGCCGAAATTGCCGAAGAAGTCAGGATCAATTTTGAAAGAGAGACGGAGAAACAGCTCGGCTTCAAGGTAACGGCCAGCTTCGGAGTTGCCACCTTCAGGCCTGAAGATACGAAGGCAAGCATACTGAAGCGCGTGGACGACGCCCTTTACAGCGCGAAGTCTGGCGGAAAAAACAGAGTAGTGCGTTAAGAACAAATCCAGGTGCCTTCGGCAGCCAGTTTTTGTTTCGAAAATGTAAGTTCCAAAGAGCGGGATGCAGTATCACAATCCGGCATGACGGGACGGTACATCCCGGCGCTCTAGAAGGTAATAGTCGAATTGGCTATAGTCCAGCTCTTATTCCAGAATGTGTAGCTAACGCTAGGCAAGCCATCGCAAAGATCTTTAAGCCAGCCGGCCATGTGTACTCCGCCGTTTACGTCGAAGCCCGCCGTGACTTTGTAGCCGACCTGCGTGGCGCTCCCGGCAGAGGCATTCGTTTCTCCTTTTATCCATGGCACGAACTGGACGAAAGGTCCGGCGACATAGTAGACATATGCCGATAGGGTCAGCGGTAGCGAACCCTTGGCCCAGGCGTTAACTTTTGCGTTTGCGTCGAACTGGAGGCCCGAGTAGTTGGCCGAGTAGGAAACGCTCTTGCTCCACCCGTTCTGATACTTGACTGTGAGCGTTGTGTTTGCCGAGAGTGTTGTCGAGGCGTTGAAGCCTATTACACCGGAAATGCCGGCCTCCGCGTTCGCGTCGAATTTTACTTCCATAACGAGCGCCACCGGAACACAGGATACCCAGAAGGTTATCCACTTGGTCTTGGTTGTTATGTTCTTTGTCCAGTTCTTTGTGATTGCCGCTCCCGATGAGACTTCAATGAACGGGGTCAATGAAGGGCTGAAGCTCACAGTCGTCTGGAATTTCTTCAAGACGTATTTGTAGTTCCACCAGCTGATTTTCTTCCATTCATGCTCCCACAGAAGCGACGCGCCGAATGTCAGGCTGACGGTTAATCCAGGCTCAACCGTCAATGTCTGATACGAGAATTCGTTCGAGAAAGTATGAGAAACATAGAAGCTCCACGAACCGGAGTAATCTTCCTTGAAGAGATACGGTTTCGGTTCGGTCAATGCGCGGGTTTTCGGACTCTTGAAGACGATGGTAAAGGCGCCATAGTCTCTCAGCTTCGCCATGATCTCTTCGTTGTCCGGTTTCATAAGGTTGTCTGGTGAACCGCCTCCGGTAGTTATTTCCTCCTTGAGGGAGATTGTGTTCTTGTCGTAGTCAAGGCTTGCCTTGAACTTCGTGCCTCCACCCAGATCTAGCAACCAGTCTTTGAGAGGTTTCTCGCCGTGAGGGGATAGTAATTCGAAGATCTCCGATTCCTC
>NZ_DAOSEH010000022.1:0-28846 GCF_035363035.1 Mesotoga sp.
ACTCTTCGCAGGGGCAACCTTTTCGCAACGTCTGAAAAGGATTTCCGGTCTCGCCGGTTTCCGGCCACCGTTCTGGATGTCAGAGAGTTCCGCTCCCCTCTGGGGCGCACCGTTTTCGCGAGGGCGCGGTCCGACGGAAAAGTCATAATCTCCGGCCCTTCCATAGTAGATTACCTATCGCAAACGGTGAGGATGCTCAGAGAGTTCGGCGCTCGGAGGGTCCTTGTTGACAGTTCTACGTCCAGACTGAGCCCCGGCTCGCCGGCGGTGGCCGACGCCATAATTCTGGCGACGGGTGCGGCCCTTTCGATCAGTTCGGGAGAGATCGTGAGGAGAACCATACATCAGGTGAAGATCATCACTCTGCCCGGGGTGGAAAAGGAAGCGGGCGATATAATGGAAGGGCTCGGTAACGGCGTCTGGACTGTGGATGGACCGGAAGTGAAACTCCTCGCGGTTTCGAGTCTTTCCATGGAGTCGGGCCTCGATCTTTCAGGGAGAACCGTTTACGTGAACGGTTCGTTGACTTCCAGAGCTCTTGGAAAGCTCGCGGCGCCGGGTGTCAGGGTGGTGGTCAGGGACTTCTCGAGGATCTTCGTCGACGAAGAATCGTTGAGATCTTTCCAGAGGCACGGCGGCAGCGTTAACGTGCTCCACAGTGCGCGACTTCTGGCCGTTACTTTCAATCCCGTATCGCCTTCGGGTTACTCCCTGAGATCCGGTCAGCTGAAAGAAACGCTGGAGAGGTTTTTGCCGGTACCGGTCTTCAACATTTTGGAGGAGGAAGATAGATGAATCTTTCGGCCGGCTGCGGTTTTGATTATATAAAGGGACTGGTCGAGACATTAACCCCAATGGGTAGAAAGAGGCTTTACGATATTTCTTTTCTGACTGAGCGGGGCCGGATAGAGGTGGAGTACGACCGTCAGGAGGATCTGAAAGAGATGGCGGCCAACCCCGATAAAGTCGTTTCGATCATCTCGAGGTTCAGGGATATCTCGGCCACTCTGGAAAACCTGGCGGCCGGAGCGGTGCTTGACGACGTGGAACTCTTCGAAATAAAGAGCTTCGCGATCTGGAACGAGAAACTCAGAGAACGGCTCGGCGACTGTCCGGGCTGGATGAGACTTCCCGACCTTTCGACCGTGATCGATCTTCTCGATCCCGAAAAGACGGGGCTGGAGAGTTTCTACATCTCCGATCTCTTCGATGGTTCGCTGCCGGAACTGAGGAGGAAAATCGCGCAATGTCAGAGGAGCGACGATCCGCACGACAGGGAGAGAGCGGCCGATCTGCTGGAGATGAACGCTCGGGTGGAGTCGAAAGTCAGGGCCCGGCTCTCGAAAGAGCTGGAAGGCTTTTCAGATACTCTATCGCTTTCTTTGAACAGGGTGGGCGATATCGATCTGACGCTGGCCAAAGCGATCTTGAATGAGAGGCTCAAACTGGCGAGACCTTCGATAGTGGAGGATGCCTTCTCTTTCGAAGGTCTTTTCAACCCCGAAGTGGCCAGTGTTCTTTCGGAAAAGAATAAAGAGTTCCAGAGCTATTCTCTCTCTCTGCGGAGATTGGCCCTCGTGATCGGGGGCAATATGACGGGGAAGTCTCTCTTTTTGAGGACGCTGGCGCTAGCCCAGACGATGTTCCAGCATGGCTTCTTCGTTCCGGCGAAGGAGGCTTCGCTGACTCCGTACGACAGAATAGTCTATTACAGCGGCGATCACCAGTCGTTCGAAAACGGCCTCTCTTCCTTCGCCGGAGAGGTTGAGTTCTTGAAGGAAGCGGTCGGTATCGTCTCCCGTGGAGAGAGGGGGCTCTTTCTCTTCGACGAAATCGGAAAGAACACCAATCCGCTGGAAGGACCGGCCTTCCTGCTGGCGGCGATGGAGTACCTCGGTCGCGGGAACGGTTGCAGGGCCGTCTTCTCTTCGCACTACGAAGAGGCGCTAGAAAACAGGGAGATCCAGATGCTCATGGTCAGAGGTCTGGACCACGAGAAACTCGCAGGTCGAGAGCGACGGGATATCTCTTTCTATATAGATCACACGGTACAGGAGATAGATGAATTTTGCGGCTTTCCGAGGGAGGGAACGGTCATAGCCCGGCTGCTCGGGATGGACGATGATTTTCTAAAGCTGGTAGAAAAGCACTTATGGAGGAAAGAATGAAAAGTAAACTCGATCTCGATTTTCGAAAAGTTGAACGGGCAAGAAAACTGGCGGTGAGCATCGCCGACGGCGTTCAGAATTTCGTGGCCGGGAGAACTACCGTGAGCGTCGAGCGGGCCGTTTGCCGGCTGATGGGTATCGACGGGGTGGACTCTTACGGGGTACCGTTGCCGAACGTCGTCGTAGAGCATCTGGCATCCAGGAACCTGCTCCAGGAAGGCGCTTCGTATTGCATCGCGAACGCCATGATGAAGACGGGACTATCTCCCCAGAGAATAGCCGAAGAGATATCGGCCGGCCGGCTCGACCTGTTGAGCATGAGTTACGGCGGAGAAGAAGAGGTCTATGGTTTTCTGGATCCCCTGGCCCAAAGAGCCGTCGAAAAGGTACGCAACAGAAGGTCCGAGAGAGAGGCTCTCATCGACAGACTCGCTGAAGGACCGCGGCCTTACCTGTACGTGATCGTAGCGACCGGAAACATCTACGAGGACGTCGTTCAGGCACGGGCGGCCGTAAGTCAGGGAGCCGACATAGTGGCGGTAATAAGATCGACCGGCCAGAGTCTGCTGGATTACGTCCCTTACGGCCCCACGACGGAAGGCTTCGGGGGAACCTACGCCACCCAGGAGAACTTCAGGATCATGAGGGCCGCCCTCGACGAGATGGGCGAAAAGGTAGGTAAATATATACGTCTATGCAACTACTGTTCGGGTCTGTGCATGCCGGAGATCGCCGCGATGGGTGCGATGGAACGTCTCGACGTGATGCTGAACGACGCCCTTTACGGGATACTCTTCAGGGATATAAACATGCAGCGGACATTGATCGACCAGTTCTTCTCCAGAGTCATAAACGGCTTCGCGGGGGTGATAATAAACACCGGCGAGGACAACTATCTTACCACCGCCGACGCCTACCAGGAAGCCCACACGGTTCTGGCGTCCCAGTTCATAAACGAGAGACTGGCCCTGATTGCCGGTATTCCCGAAGAACAGATGGGACTTGGTCACGCCTTCGAGATGGACCCGGATATTGAGAACGGCTTTCTGTATGAGCTGGCCCAGGCTCAGATGAGCAGGGAGATCTTTCCCCGAGCACCGCTGAAGTATATGCCCCCCACCAAGTTCATGACCGGTAACATCTTCAAAGGTTATGTTCAGAATGCCCTGTTCAACGTCGTTTCGATCTGGACCAACCAGGGAATACAGCTTCTGGGAATGCTGACCGAGGCGATACACACGCCCTTCATGGGAGACAGGTATCTGGCCATAGAGAACGCGAAGTACATATTCAACAACATGCGCGCGTTGGGGGAGGAAGTGGTCTTCAAGAAGGATGGAATAATCCACGCCAGGGCGAACCAGGTGCTCGATCAGGCACTCGAGCTTCTCGCGGAAATAGAGGAAGACGGTCTCTTCAGGGCGCTAGAGAGGGGAGTCTTTGCCGGGGTCAGGCGACCGGTCGAGGGAGGCAAGGGACTGCCGGGAGTTGTTTTGAAAGGGGAGCGTTACAGAAATCCATTCCTTGAGAAAATGCTTGGGGGGTCTTGCAGATGAGCGGTTACTCTTTGGAAAACAAAAAGCCTGATAGAGCGCTGGATCCAACAGGAATCAAGCCTTACGGCGACACGATGAACGACGGAAAGGTCCAGCTAAGCTTCACTCTTCCTGTACAGAACGGACCGGAGGCCGTCGAGGCGGCCAGGCTTCTTCTGGGAAAGATGGGTTTCAAAGAGCCGCAGATAGTCTTTTCCAGGGAAATATCGGAAGGCTTCACCTTCTTCGTTGCTTACGGCGTGTCGATACACGAAGTCGATTACTCGTCAATAAAAGTCCCGAAACTCTCCCTCGAGAAGATGTCGATGGAAGAGATCGACAGATTCATAGACGAGAGGATAAGAAGAAAAGTGGTGGTGGTTGGCGCCAGCACGGGAACCGACGCCCATACGGTCGGGATAGACGCGATAATGAACATGAAAGGCTTCGCCGGTCATTACGGGCTGGAGAGGTACCGCAACTTCGAGGCCTACAACATGGGAAGCCAGGTGCCGAACGAAGAGCTGGTGGCCAAAGCTATCGAGGTCGGAGCCGATGCCATACTGGTCTCCCAGACAGTTACGGCGAAGAACGTTCATCTGAAGAATATGACCGATCTCGTCGAACTTCTGGAGGCCGAGAATCTTCGCAAAAAGATAATTCTCATAGCGGGCGGAGCCAGGATCACTCACGAACTTGCCAAGGAGCTCGGTTACGACGCCGGGTTCGGACCGGGTTCGTTCGCCGAGGATGTCGCGTCTTTCATCGTACAAAAGCTCGAGACCATGATTGGAAATCTGTGATAGAATTTCTTATCGTTGACTTTCTGGGGGTAGATCCTTATGAAGACTCTGGTTGTCGTTAATCCCAACGCCAGTCACGGTGAATCGGGGAAGGATTTCGAAACGACCATAAAGGGAATGATAAGGGAGAAACTGGGAGATTTCGATCTGCATGTCACTACCGGCCAGAGAGACGCGATGTCTTTCGTGTCCGATCACGGGGATTACGAGAGAATAATAAGCGTCGGGGGCGACGGTACGCTGAACGAGGTCGTGAATGGAATCATGAACAGCCGGTCCGGCGCCATGCTCGGCATGATAGCGGTCGGTTCGGGCAACGACTTCGCCAGAAGCATCGACCTGACGCGGGACTACGGCAAGATGGTCGATATCGCCTGCGGTAGCAAAGCCAGGCACGTCGATCTCTTCGAAGTCAGGTACAGAGCCTTCTCCGGCGAAAAGGCGGCGAGATTCGCCGTGAACGTCGTGGGAACAGGTTTCGACGCGGCGGTGACCAATCGGATGAACCGCTCGAGGTTCAAAACCAGCGGTAAAATGGCCTACCTCTTATCGTTCTTGATCGAATTTTTAACCACCAGAACTTACAGGCTCAACTACACCATAGACAGCGGCGAGTTCTCCGACAGGTACTACTTTTTGACCATGGGCAACGGGAATTACTTCGGCGGAGGCATGAGGATAGCGCCGAACGCCGTCGTCGACGACGGGCTCATAGACATAATCGGGGTCGCCAAGATGGCCAAGATCAGGTTGCTGTACCACTTTCCCAAGATTTACAAGGGCGAGCATCTGAAGATAGACGCGGTCTGTCATCATGTATCGGAGAGAATTTCCGTGAGCAGTGACAGGGACGTTATCATACAGATGGACGGAGAAGTCGTCGGGAAGCTCCCGATGGAGATCTCCGTCCACAAAAAGACTCTCTGTATTCTTTCAGCGTAATACTTTCAGATTGAGGATGGCGCTCTCGAAGGAGAGGTTGGTGTTGTATTCGTTTCCGGTGCCTTCGTAGATGTATTCCTCTCCCGAACCGGTCTTGTTGAGGTCGGACTTCACGTTCTTTATGGCCGCCGTCGCTCTCAAAAAGGCCCGCACATTTTCCGGCACGAAGATATCGCCGTTCGAGATCGCGGTCTTAACTTCGATCCTGGAGTTCGAGACGGCGGGGACTCTGAAATCGGCCTTCAGTACGGCACAATTGACATCCAGTTCCTCGACTTTCAAACCGGCGATGTCGAAACTCCCGTTGACGGCCGCGGTGTTCAGCTTGATTATGTATTTGTAGGCAGGGTTGAGTTTCAAAACCATAGTGCTCGAGGTTAGCCAAGATAGACTCGAATCGGTCTTAAGGGTCCATTTCTTCAAAGTCGAACTACCGCTTTCCTCGATCTTCAGATTTGCTCCCCTGATTGTGTGATCCACATGGGCTACGGTGGAAAGCGGAGCCGCCGTTTCCATCGCTTCGATCCTTATGTTCACCATGGGTAGATCGATCTGTATCTCCACAACCGTGAGTTCTTCGGTTGTTTTCAGTAGCGTCGTTTCCGATACGGTTCTGCTTCCGGAAAGGAAGGCCGAAGGCCAGAAGAAAATGAAGAGTATGAAGCAGACCGTTAGAAATGCGTTCAAGTACCTCAGCCACTTGAGTCCCTTCACTCCTGACAGTATGCTCAACCCTATGAAAACAAGGATTATAGGCCAGTAGTTAATAAGGTTGACGAAGGCATTCAGAAGAGTATCGCCAGTGAAGATACCGAAAATCAGCAGTATCCCAACGAGTACAAATATCAACCCCATCGCGAGTTTCATGCTATCATCCCCTGTTGATGGATTTATAGATGACGAATCCTCCACCGGCCACTAGAACGGCTCCTATGACGAACTTCCAGAAAACACCGCTGAAGATGTTCCAGGGTGTGAATGTGCCGAGCAAGAGAGCGATACCAAATATTATTAGCACAATGGCTATTATTATCTTGCTCTTGTCGTCGGATATCTCCATTCTTGGTTTGTCTTCTATTGGTTTGCCTTCCTCGTCCATTATGACAACGTTGTTTTCACTGTTCAAAGGTTCACGCGGGATTATGAACATACCGATGATGTAGATTATCAGCCCGGCTCCGCCGGCGAAAATCAGGGCTACGAATATCAGGCGAACTATTACCGGATCGATCTCCAGATAACTTGCTACGCCGCCGGCAACGCCGTCGATCACTTTGTCTCTTCGAGATTTGTAAAGCCTCTTCCTTGTATCCAAGAGAAACACCTCCTGTCAGGATTTATCATAAAATCCTCATTGAAAATGGACATTAGCATTATAATATGCGTACTGTTAAATTTATACTTGTTCATAGATTTTTGAACTTTTTCAGCGAAACATCCCGGTGATTTGAGTTTTTGGGGGTTGAGATGCAATTAATCTTCATTGTTCCCGCAATAACAATATTGGTATTTATAGGGTTTCTGCCGATCTTCACGGCCTTTTCCGACGCTATGACAATAAATGGAATACCGAGCTTTTTGAACTTCCAGTACATATTTCAGGATCAAGGTTTCATGTACAGCCTGAAGATTTCACTAGTTTGGGCCCTTTTAAACACTCTGCTCTCGCTCTCGCTGGGTTTTTTGATAGCCCATCACCTTAACAGGGCTAGAAGATGGCGATTGATATACCTGGCGCTTCTGGTTCCGTGGGGACTTCCGGTCTATATAGGTGTACCGATATGGAGGGCCATCGTGCACGGAGGAGGCGGCACTTCGATACTAAACCTGATTGGCATCGATATAAATCTTCTCACCGACCCTATAGCGTCGTTTCTAGCCGCCCTCTTTGTCAGTGTTTGGTTCAGCCTGCCGCTGACCGTCTTCGTTCTCTGGGATTCGATGGCCACTGTTCAAAACAGTCTTATAGATGTCGCGAAGATCGACGGCGGAAGCCTGTCAACCGTGCTTTTCAGTATTTATCTCCCCATGATGAAGCCGGCCCTGATAACCATGTTTACGATCAACTTCATAAAGTTCTTGAAGGAGTTCACGGTGGTTTTTCTCATGACCGACGGAGGCCCTCCACTTGTGTCAGGCTTCACAAAGAGGAGCATAATCGGTGCCACTACAACACTGGATATATTTATTTACGGCATTTTCACCGGTCGAAGTTCAACGGGCATCGCCTCGGCTTACTCGGTTTTGACACTTCTGATGGTAGCCTTTGTGATGATTCTCTGGTTTCTGTCCAGCAGGGTCGAGCTGAACGCTCACCTTCTAATCATACTTGTGGTTGCCTCGCAGACAACGCTCGGTGGTTATGTAGGTCTCTTCTTCGGAGGTCTGTACCTCCTGTCTATATGGAAGAGGGGATTGTTCAAATATATAGTAATCGGTGATATCGCAGCCTGCCTTTTGCTCAGTTTGTTCAACGGATTTCTCCGAGGCTTCAACGCGGCCACGATAATCTCTCTGATAGTCTTTCTGATACTCAGAAGGGAGAAGGGTAGTACAACCGTTGTAAAAAGGGGCGAAAGGGTTCTGAAACTTCTCACCAGGATCGTTCTGGCGGGCGTACTGATCGCCTCTGTCCTTCCCCTTTTCGTTCTGTTCTGGATAAGCCTATCAGGACTTTCGACAACTTACATGGACACATTTCTCCCCAGATATTTCACTCTGGATAATTTCGTGAGGGTGGTAGGAGAGGAGGGGATAATCTCAACACTTTTAAACACACTTTTCGTTTCTCTCGTTACTGGACTGGCCGTGCCTTTGCTCACATTTCAGTTAGCTCTCGCTTTGAGGAAGATCAAAAACTCGCTCTCGGACATCGCCATTGTCATATTGAACACCGTGGGCGTGATAGGGGGTATGCACACTCTGGTTCCGCTGTATTCCATATTCAGAACGATGGGAATGATAGACAGTTATTTTCCGGTGGTCCTGGTTTACATCTCTCACGCCATACCCTTTTCGGTTTTCACCATAAGGACTTACCTCGAGTCCGTGCCAGAGAGCCTGGAGGATCAGGCGAAGATCGACGGGGTCGGACCGGTCGCCTTCGGTTTCAGGATACTTCTGCCGCTCTCCAGACCGGTGCTGACAACCTCATTCATAGTGGCCTTTCTGGGCGCCTGGAACGGTTTCCTGGCGCCGCTTCTATTCCTTCTGAGCGACAGCAAATACACGATGGGAGTCAAGCTCTACACCTACGTCGGCAGTCTCGGTTCTGGCAATCCGCAGTGGAACTTATTCGGTGCGGCCGCCACAATAAACTTGCTTGTCATGGGCGTCATATTCTATACTTTTAGAGGGTATCTGGGCAAGACTCCGTTATCGGAGAATTATGAATAATCCTCCGAGCATTTCCTCCTGAAAGGAGTTCGCTGTCTCCCATGGAGAAATGCCGATAGGGTATGACTGGAAACGGTCATGCCTCCCGTGCTTGGAAAGGAGGTATATTTTGAAGCTTCGCGAGCTGACAGTCCTGTTGTGGCTGCTGCTGAATCTGCCATGCCTGTCTTTCGAAGTGCTGCTGAACGACGAGTCGATCAGGAGCTGGGACGGGTCACTACTCCAGTACTGCTACGACCTTCCCCAAGGAAAGGCGATACCGCTTCTGGAGATTCTCCCGCCGGTCGTCGAGAGAGATGGGTGTTTTCTGGAAACCGAAAGGGGCCGATTGTCCGACGTACCGATGGACTCGCTTCTCGTGTGGGAGGAGGGCGACTGGTTTCTCCATCTGGAGGGAGAAGGCGTAAAGATACTTTCCGTGGCCGTTTATGGCGAACCCATCGATAACGATTACCTCCAAGTGTGGCTTGACTGGGAGGGTATAACCGCCCTCAAAGAGTCGATCCAGAGATTCTCCTCTATCAACGGCCTCAGAATCGAAACCCGGGAAGTCCCGAAGGCTTCGAGCAAACTCGTCTCCGTTGTCAGGGCACGCGGCGAAGTTCCAGACGTGATCATGGTTCAGTCGAGCGACATCTCGCGACTGGTATATGAGGAGGCCATTCAATCTCTCGATTACATTCCCGTGCAGGGTCTGTCGGGGCTGTCTTCGTTCAACTATGAAGGGAGATCGTGGGCCATCCCCTTCTACTTCGATTGCCAGCTGGTGTTCTACAACCGTGGACTCGTAGGGGAAATCGATCCCGGATGGACGCTCGAAGATCTCGAGAACCTTTCAAAAGATCCCGGGAGCGGCGGGGCCGGCTGGAACATTTACTCGGCCTACTGGTTTATCCCTTTCCAGCTTGGATTCGGCAAGAGAGATCTGATCGAGGATGGAAGAGTTACGGTCCTGGATGGGCCCACTCAAGAGGCCCTCGGCTATCTCGTCGAGAGGGTCGACGACGGAACCTTCAGGGCTCTCGAGCGCGACCCGATGGTCACTCTCTTCGCTTCGGGAAAGGTCGGGATAATACTCTCGGGCTCCTACATGATAGAACAGTTCGAGAGAATAGGGATGGATTTCGGACTGGCTCCCTATCCCGAACCTTTGAGGCCCGTTCTGGATTACAAAGGCCTGGCCATAACAAGAAAGACTCGCAACCCCATCCTGGCCAGGAGATTGATAGAGTTCCTCACATCGAAGTACGTGCAGGCGAGCTTCTGCAAAGCTTCCTACAAGATCCCCTCGAGAAGGGAAGCGCTGGACGGGATGGAACTGAACTTTGCTATATCCAGCAGCCTCGAGAGAGGCTACCCGCTACCGGCCGATCCGCTGTACGAACTTTACAAAGACACCATGTGGAAACTGATAAGGCTGGCCATATCCGACAGACTGGGAGTGAGAGAAGTGCTCGAGAAGGGCCAGAAAATCATAGACGAAAATTCAGGGGGTGTTCAATGAAAAAACTACTCGCTATCATGTTCACGGTGTTAATTGCGATCGCTTCGATAGCCGGGATTACCGTTACCTGCAACGATTCGACTTTTGTCTTCGACAGGGGCGATTTTCCCTCGCTGAGAGTCGTAACCCGTTTCGAGGGACCGCAACCGTCTTCGGATCGAAATGGCAGCGATTACATCGAATACGAGGCGATTCCTCTGATCTCCGTCCTCGAATATGTCGGTGGTATGAGAGAAGGAGACCTGCTGAAAATAGAGGCCGACGACGGATATTCGAAACTCTTCCCTTTCGGCGCCATCTACGGTAGAACGGCCCTGGGCAATCCTTACATCGGATACAGGGAGGAAAAGCCTTACTTCATCTTCGTGCCCGACGACGGCGAGGTATCGAACGAAGACATGCTCGCTTCGCTCGGGGAGGAGTACTCACACTTCTACGATGGCCTGCCCTCATCCAAGGGTTTGATGGTGAAGAGTGTATCGACGATTCGTATAGAAACTTCGAGAACAGTCTCCCCGTTGATAATGGAAACTGCAGCCTTTCCGGGCCCTTCACCCGACTGGACGGTCGAAATCAAGGGAAGCGGAAAGAAGGAAATTTCCTCAATCGATTTCGAGGCAGACGAGGCGGACGGGGGACATTACGTGGAGATATCTCTCGAAAGAAAGGGAGAAACGAATACATACAGGGCCATTCCCCTGTGGCTAGTCGTGGCGGCCGCCAGAGAGGATGAGCAGAAGCGGTTCTCACAGTACAGAGAACTCTGGGAGGGCGGCTTCGATATAACACTTACCTCCGTCGATGGCTATTCGGTTACCTTCAATACTCTTGACGTACCGATCGAGGCTATTTTCATAGCCGATGAAGAGAACGGCGAAAAGATCGCGCCGGCCATTGTGGGCGAGATCTCCGGAAAACTGTGGGTGAAAGGACTGGCATCTATCGAACTGGATACAGAACGGTACTCTTACGAAGATCCCCGTCTCTCGGTTTCACTGGTGCTTAAAGCCGGTGGACTGGAAAGAGAGTTCACGATAGCAGATCTAGAAGCGAAGAGCTATTACGTCGAAAACTATGGTCAGTACATCACCTCGTCGGGGGGAAAGCACGGTGGGCTGTACGGCGGTGTGGAGCTGGTAAAACTCGTCGGAGAACTGGTCGAGTTGAAACCGACTTCGACGATCAGGACGGTTGCGAGCGACGGTTATGAAACGACTTACTCTGCGGGCGAAATCGAAAGCGCCGACGGGATCTGGATAGTAGCCTTCAAACTCGACGGAGATTACCTTCCTGAGGACCCGGGATATTTCAGGACGATCAAAGTCGGTCCGAACATGCCGGCAATCGAAAGCCGTCGATCTGCAAAAATGGTAGAGATCATCGAAGTGATCGACCTGGAATGAAGCTCATCTGGAAATTTACTTTCACATACGCATGTTATAATCCATCTAAGTTGCTTTTCTCAGGCTTTATACTCATTCGGGGAGGTAGCATATGTACGATTTCAGGGTGCTCGAGAAGAAGTGGCAGGATTACTACGCCAGAGAGAAACCATTTAATATAGACCTCGATAAGGCCGAAAGGCCTTTCTACAATCTCATGATGTTTCCCTATCCCTCCGCCGCCGGGCTGCATATAGGGAACATGTTCTCCTTCATCGGGTCGGACGTATATGGAAGATTCATGAAGCTCAAGGGTTACGACGTTTTCGAGCCGATCGGTTTCGATGCCTTCGGCATACACAGCGAGAACTATGCCCTGAAAGTGGGCAAACACCCTGCTGAACTGACACCGAAAAGCATTGAGTATTTCCGCGAGGAACAATTGAAGAAACTCGGAAATATATACGACTGGGACAGCGAGGCGATAACCTCCTCGCCCGAGTACTATAAATGGACCCAATGGATCTTTATACAGCTTTATAAGCGCGGACTGGCCGAGAAGCGCGATTCCAGTGTGAACTGGTGCCCCTCTTGCAAGACGGTTCTGGCCGACGAACAAGTTATAGACGGCCATTGCGAGCGGTGCAGCAGCGAGGTGGACAAACGCGAGATGAGTCAGTGGTTCTTCAAGATCACCGAGTACGCGGAGAAGCTGCTCTCCAACCTCGACTGGCTAGACTGGACCGATACGACCAAAAACCTCCAGAGAGCCTGGATCGGAAAGTCGGCCGGTGCCTCGATAACTTTCGATATTTCAGGAATGGATGAGAAGATCGAAGTCTTCACCACCAGGCCCGATACGATCTACGGTGTCACCTATATAGTCGTCGCGCCGGAGTACCCGCTGGTGGATAAACTAATAACTCCCGTTATGGAAGAGGCCTTCGAAGAGTTCAGAAACAACGTCAAAAACATGGACATGGCGACCAGAACCTCTATATCCCGGCCGAAGAACGGAATCTTCACCGGCTCTTACGCGCTCCATCCGCTCACGGGCGAGGAGCTGCCCATATGGATCGGCGATTACGTTCTGGCCGAATACGGCACCGGTGCCGTCATGGCCGTTCCGGCTCACGACGAGAGAGACTTCGCCTTCGCCAGGAAGTATGGCCTCGAGATAAGACAGGTAATAGAGTGCGACCCTTCGGAGCTGCCCTACACCGAAAAGGGAGTCATGATGAACAGCGACAGGTACACAGGCATGAAAAGCACCGACTTCATAGACCGGATAGATACCATCGACGCCTCGATCAAAGGCTCGGTCAACTACCACCTCCACGACTGGTGCATATCCAGGCAGCGCTACTGGGGCCCGCCGATCCCTATGATTTACTGCGACAGGTGTGGGACGGTTCCCGTTCCAGACGAAGACCTGCCTGTGATGCTTCCCAAAACCGACGATTACATACCCGACGGCAGCGGAAAATCGCCGCTGGCCAAAAGCCCCGAGTTTGTCAACACCACCTGCCCCGTCTGCGGAGGCCCGGCCAGGCGCGAGACCGATGTCTCCGACAACTTCCTCGATTCGGCCTGGTACTATCTGAGATACCTCTCACCTAAAAACGAGGAAATAGCCTTCGAAAGAGAACTCGTCGAAAAATGGTGTCCCGTGAACATGTACATCGGTGGGAACGAGCACGCGACACTCCACCTGATGTATTCGAGATTCATCGCGATGGCCCTTCACGATATGGGATATCTTTCATTCGAAGAGCCTTTCGCATCGTTCAGGGGCCACGGGCTTATCATAAAAGACGGAGAGAAGATGTCGAAATCTAAGGGCAACATCGTCAACCCCAACCAGTACTTCGACAGCCACGGGGTCGATGCCCTCAGAACCTATCTGATGTTCATGGGCACCTTCCTCGAGGGCGGAGACTTCAGGGACAGCGGAATGGACGCGATGAAGAGATTCCTCAACCGCGTCTGGGACATCGCTAACATGGGCGAAGGTAAGAGCTCGTTGAACCTGAAGATAAAGATGGCCGAGACCATTGAAAAGGTCGAATACTCGATAACCAGCATAAAGCCTAACACGGCGATCGCCGCCATAATGGAGTTCGTCAACGAGGCCTCAAAAGAGAGCGCGATCGAGAGGCAGCTCGTGATTGATATGGCGAAGCTCCTCTCGCCCTTCGCACCCTTCCTCTGTGAAGAGATCTACAGTATAAAGGGCGGAAAGAAGAGAACCATCCTGGAAGACGGCTTCCCCTCGGGTTACGAGAAATACGCTTCGATGGCGAATGTTGAACTGCCCGTCCAGATATCCGGGAAGATGAGGGGAAAGGTGACGCTCGAGCAGAACTCCAGTCAGGAAAAGGCCATGGAAGCCATCATGAAGGATGAAAAACTCGCTTCCATGCTCGAAGGAAAGACTGTCAGAAAGATAATATACGTACAGGACAAAATAATAAACATAATCGTCTGAATATCACGATTATGAAGAAAGACCGGCCGAATGGCCGGTCTTTTTGTTACGGACGTAACTCGTCACTTTCAGTTATGAACCGGTTACGAAAGGCAGAAAAGCAAAGCCACAAACAAAGCCGATGCCTGATACTTCGATAGACAGCTAACTACTCTCTCTTATTCATTTCAATAAATTCTTCAAGGAAAATTTCTAGACTAATTGAAATCCATAAACCTCCCCAGACGAAGCTTATGGAATAAATAAGAAATTTAAGAAAGTTATAATCGGAAAGCTAAGCCAGCAAGCGGGATATCCAGAGAACAAATGTGCCTTCTTCGTCTCTATTCGTCCTTAAACGCTTGCAGTCAGTTGGGATTGCCCTGAAAGATGATATTGCGAGATTTGCATGTTCGATTATAATGCTAGAATTCTCATGGAGCGGACATGAGCCGCGACAAAAAGAGGTGGCCAGGATGCCGGGCAAGAAAGATGTAAAGAAAGAAGTAAAGAAAGAGCCAAAAAAAGAAACCCCAAAGAAGTAACAGATACAGTCACACTCAAAAGAGGCGGGCCAGCGGAGGCTCGCCTCTTTCATTGAGTCCTGCTCTATGGAAGAGTCATATGAACCGGCACCAGACTTTTCGCATCTCAAATAAACCGGTACAATCGTTGTAGAATATCACTGAACAGAAACCATGAGGAGGTGTGCAAGATGAAGAAAACAATGATCTTGATTCTCTTTGCCCTCGTAAGCCTGGTAGCTTTTTCCCAGAAGAATATAGTAGATATAGCCGTCGAGTCCGGTAATTTCAAGACGCTGGTCGCGGCCATCGAGACGGCAGGCCTGGCAGACGTTTTAAAGGGGAGCGGACCCTTCACGGTCTTCGCCCCGACCGACGAAGCCTTCGAAAACCTTCCTGCGGGTACGGTCAAAGCCCTTCTGGATAACGTCTCGAAATTGAGATCCGTTCTTCTCTACCACGTTGTATCGGGCGAATACTCTTTTGAGAGCATAGTGCTTTATCCGGCCCTTCAAACACTGCACGGACAGTCTCTGGCGATAGATACGCGCGACGGCTTGAAAATCGACGGAGCCGCGGTTACGGTTAAGGACATAAAAGCCTCCAACGGCGTGATCCATATTATCGATACCGTTATGATCCCCAGAGAAGAGGCCAACCTGGTGCAGGTGGCCAGAGATTCCGGCATCCTCGAGACACTGGTTCTCGCACTCGAGAAATCCAGCCTTGTGGATACGCTCAGAAGTGGCGGCCCGTACACTCTCTTCGCCCCGAGCGATATCGCCTTCGCCAGAGTTCCTGCCGAGACCAGAGAAGCGCTTCTAAACGAACCACAATGGCTCAATGCAGTGCTTCTCTACCACGTTGTGCAGGGAGAGTACACAACGGCCGACCTGCTCAACGAAAAGGGATTGCGCTCGCTTCACGGAGAACTGTTGAACGTGAAAATCAATGAAGCCGGGCTTGGCGTTGACAACACCCTTATCACGATCGGCGATATCGACACGGGAAACGGTGTGATCCATGTGATAGACCACGTGATGATGCCGCGAGAATGGAGAAGCGGCCTGCCTTCGATCGTTGAGGCCGCAGAACAGGCCGGACAGTTCACAACCCTTCTCGCAGCTTTGAAGGCTACCGGTCTAGAAGAGACGCTTTCTGACGGAGGCCTCTTGACGGTCTTCGCCCCGACCGACGAAGCCTTCGCCAAACTCGGGCAGGAAACCATCGACGGACTCCTGAAAGACACCGAAAAGCTGAAGTCGATCCTCACCTACCACGTGATAGGCGGAGAATACTTATTCTCCGAGCTGAAGATAGCGCAATCGCTCTTCACGGTCAATGGTAAACCGGTAAAGATAAACCTGGACGGTACGCTGACCATAAACAACGTTAATATAATCAGCAGAGACATCCTGACCAGAAACGGCGTCATACACGTGATAGACGCCGTCCTGATACCCAGATAAGCTTAACCCTAATTGCTCAACAGAGGCCGCCTTCGGGCGGCCTTCTGTATTAGAAAGATAATTCCTCTGGCACTGACGACGCTTCCGAAGGCCAGCGTCCCGAGTCTTCCTCCGGCGCCGTTGAAATGGTTCGCGCTATAGATAAACATTATTCCCAGCAGAGCTCCGCTCAGCAGGATCTCCAGTTCGTTCCTCATCTTCTCCTTGGAAGACATTCCGGCAAAGGATGCCGCCATCACCACCCCGGTCAGCAAACCGGAGCTCACGCCGTGAACGGCCGGCAAAATCACCGCGCCGGCAAGACTCACAACGCTGGAAGCCAGCACGGGACCATTTTTAAAGCGAATACTGAGCATATACGTCAACAGGGCCGATCCCAGACTGTAAAACATAATACTCAACCCGGAGTGTCGGATCTCCACCTGAGTATCCAGCAACTTAACGCTTGAAATGGCCGTCATTATGATCCAGCTGCTGCAGGCTATCGTTCCGAGCTTTCCTCCGTAACCGTTGAAAACATCTCTGGCCAGGTAGAAGACTATACCGGCGATAAGCCCGGCGAATATCGTGTGGGTGAAATCGTGCAGAACCTGGGGCGAAACCATTCCGACAAAAGCACCGCAATAAACCTCAACCGCGAACTTCTTCGTGACCGCGACCGCGATCACCCCCACCAGACTCGCCGCCATAATCGCGCTGATAGAGAGAGAGCAGTTCATGATATAGGCGCCTATGGCTCCGGCCATAACCGCGACCATAGTCTTCAGAAAATGCGAGCGATCCGTGGGAGTGGTTTTTCCCGAAAGCAAGGCTCTCACACTTTCGATCACAAATCCGGTAATCACAAGAACGAGGAGAGGCACCATGATAGGCTCATAACCAAAAGAAGAAAGAAGCGTAATTACAAAAAGCAGGAAGGTCACAAAGAACAATATGGCGAATCCTGCAAACCTCATACGAACCCCCGGAAAACTACGTGGCAAAGAAATCTACAACGGGCCACGATCGGATTTTAATACATTTGGTTCCGGTACAAATAGAAGAATCACAATTCAATTATACAGTAATCGTTCGCAATGATCGCATGTGCGTGCGCGATGTGGCTAGATAAGAGGTATGAGGACAGATCAATCGAAGTAAAGCGTGTCGCCGAGTCTCTTCTTCAGGACTACTTCCAGGCTAGAAAAGGCGCGTCGGAAAGTATTCTCTCTTCCCGCCCCTCGTAGAAGAGCTTCAGCCAGCCTTGCAGAGGACTCGATCGGGTATAGAAATCGTAACACTGAATGAAGAGACTCAGTTCGAGAAGCTTCAGAAACTCCTCGACTTCAGACAGATGTATTCTCTCACTTGTGCTGGACTGGTTATAACTGTCGACTATTGCCCCGGCCAGATTTCTCACGACTTCGGTTTTTCGCTCACATTGCATGATCACTCCGAGATCGAACACCACCATCGTCAGGTCCACAACGAAGAGCCCTTTGCACATATCGTCGAATTCGTACAGAGACGCGATTTCCAGAATCCCTGCTCTCGCTATTCTCCCCTACTTTTATGAGTCGATAAAGTAGGGCTGCTGGCGAGGCTTCTACTTTTGATCGACCCTGATTTTCGATCTCTGTACGATGATGACTCCCACCAGTATGGCCACCATAGAGATCAACATCAGAACCGTCACACGCTCCCCGAGCAAGAGCGCCCCGAGGGTTACCGCAACTACGGGATTGACATAGGCGTAGGTTCCGGCCCTGGTCGCGGGCCATTTTTGAAGCAGGTAGATGTAGCTGCTGTAGCCTATCAACGAACCGAAGACTATGAGATACAAAATCGCATACAATGAGTTGGCGGTGAACCTAACCCTCGGCAGCTCTCCGGAGATCAGGGAGGTGATCATCAGTCCGATTCCACCCGCGAACATCTGAATTCCAATGCTGGCCACGATCGAGCCGTTGCTCCTGACTTTCTTTGAAAGCACCGTTCCCGATGACCAGAGGAAACTCGCTGTCAGAAGCACCGCAACGCCTTCGAGGTTTATTGAACTCGAATCTCCAGATGGATGCAACAGGAAGTAAACTCCGAGAAAGCCCAGCAGGAGACCGAAAACACCCTTGAGAGTCAGCTTCGTCCCCTTTATGAAGAAATGTTCGAGAATCGCCACGAATATCGGAACGGTTGCGATCATCAACGAGGCCACGCCCGAATCGACCCACTGTTCGGCGAAGACTACCAGACCGTTGCCGCCAAGGAGCATGAAGAGACCGACCGTCGAAAGCAGTGCTACTTCTTTGAAGCTCGAGGGGAAAGTCAATCTCCTGACCTTTGAGAAGAGGAGCATCAGACCCCCGGCAACGATGAACCTGACGCTGGCGAAGAACATTGGGGGCATATCCTGAACGCCGATCTTTATCGCCAGGTATGTCGAGCCCCAGAAGAAACAGACGAGAACGTACGCGAACAAGGCCTTCCCATTTTCGCTCAGGATCTTTCCCATCGTCTACCCCCCGGTAAAGAAAACTGTCCGTATGCGGACGCGGCTTATTGATGAATTATGTACAAACGAGACGGGAGATGTTCGTTCGCTTCACGAAACATTGTGTGACAGATAGATCAACGGCAACAATTCTGGCCCGGGAAAGCCCCTGTTTCCAGGTAGGATTCTGCCCTATTAGTCGGTTTTCTTTTTCCTTGAAGAAGTCCAGACAAGCAATTTTATCATTATGAAAAACGCGACAGTGATGAGAAAAGTTGTCGGATACCCCTCGATGAATATCGCAAGACTCTTGGATACCGCTTCACTCATGCCAATCCCTCCTTCCGACTGCACTCAGATGAAGAGAGCCAGAACGATGCTTCCAGCGAGAACTGAACCTATCTGCCCTGCAACGTTAGCTCCGGTGGCGTACATGATGAGGAAGTTGTTAGGATCTTCTTCCAGGCCGAGCTTATGAACAACGCGTGCCGACATGGGAAAGGCCGAGATTCCGGCCGCCCCAATCATGGGGTTGATCTTTTGCTTACGGAAGAGGTTGAATATCTTGGCAAAGGCTATTCCGCCCATTGTATCGAGAATGAATGCAACCAGTCCCATTGCGAGAATAAGGAGCGTCCTCGTGTTAAGAAAGGCCTGTGAGGTCATCGTGGAACCTATCGTTATACCCAGAAAGAGAGTTATTAGGTTGGAAAGCTCGTTTTGAGCCGCGTTGCTCAGTTTGTTTAGGACTCCGCACTCGCGGATCAAATTTCCGAACATAAGCATTCCAATCAGCGCAACGCTCACCGGGGCAACTATACCGGCTAGAATCGTGACGAAAATGGGGAAAAGTATTTTCACATATTTCGGCACTTTCTCGGCCCTGTTGTCCATCCTGATCCTTCTCTCATCTTTCGTGGTCATTAATCTGATTATCGGCCTCTGTACCACAGGCACGAGCGCCATATACGAATAAGCGGCCACCGAAATGGGACCAAGCATGTGTGGTGCCAGTCTGCTGGCTACATAGATTGATGTCGGGCCGTCGGCCGTTCCGATTATGCCTATCGAGATGGCCTCTCTTATATCGAATCCAAGGATCGCGGCCACTATTATCGTCAGGAAAATGCCCAGCTGGGCCGCCGCTCCGTAGAAAAACATGATCGGTTTCTGGAGAAGCGGGGTGAAGTCAATCATGGCGCCGATGCCGATGAATATCAGCGCGGGGAAGAGTTCGTTCGCGATTCCCGCCTCGTAGAGAATCGTCAGCACTCCGTGCTCTCCTATGGCTGAAGAACCGGGAATATTAGTGAGGATGGCACCGAATCCGATCGGAAGGAGAAGCATAGGCTCGTAATCTTTTTTTATGGCCAGGTAGATCAGGATTCCCCCGATGGCGAACATGACCAGATTGCCTATGGGTATCGCAAAGTTCGAAAATAACTGCTGCACAGAACTTCCCCCTTTGTCCTATCTTCAGTTAGCGTTCTAATTCTGCTTTTGAACCTCGCCGATTTTCAGTACAATATTATCTCATTTTCTGCGCTATTTCAGCGCTGCAATGGGGTTTTTTAGTAGATCCAGATAACTTCAGGGTTCTCCGTTTCTTGAAGCGATCACGACGTTCCTCCCGGTCCTTTTAGCCTCGTACAATCTCTTATCGGCCAGGTCTATGAGCGTCTCGATATCCTCACCTCCCGGTGATTCTCCCACCCCTGCGCTGATGGTCACTCTGGAACCTTCGCCGAAGTCGAAGTCCTCGACTTTCCTCCTGATCCTTTCGGCAACCGATGCAGCATTATCTTCGGCGGTGTTTGGAAGTACGACGAGGAACTCTTCTCCCCCGTACCTTCCGACCGTGTCGAGTCCACGGAGGTTGTTTCGAATAATGGTCGCGATTTCTTTCAGAACGCTGTCTCCGAACAGATGGCCTTTCGTATCGTTCAAAACCTTGAAATGATCGATATCGAGCATTATCACCGAAATAGGGGTCCTGTTTATAGAAGCCTCTACTAATCGATCTTCCAGTTCGCCGATTATGGCCCTCCTGTTCCCTATGCCTGTCAATGGATCTGTCCGGGCATCCCGCTCGAGATCCTTGCTCCTTCTCTCAAGGTTCAGCTCTCTTTCTTTGTTGCGGGTTATATCGAAGACTATGCCGGTGGCGAAAAGCGGTGCGCCTTTCCCATCTCTCTGTGTGATCTTTCCCCTGTCATAAAACCACTTCCAGCTCCCGTCTTTAGCCTGAATTCTGTATTCGGCTTCGTAAACTGTCTTCTTTCCATGCATGTGGAGAAGCATGGCGTCCATCGTGCCTTGATAATCGTCGGGATGGAGCCTTTCTGTGAAATACTGGTAATTGACTTCCCGCGGCAACTCCTCCATACTGTAGCCCAGAACGGTAACTTTCAATGGATTGAAGACTACGGAGTTGCTTTTGATATTCCAGTACCAGTGACCGAGGTTTCCGGCCCACGAATAATCTAGCCTCGTCTCCTGTTCCCTTTCCCTGAGCAGCTCCCTGTTGAGCATATCCAGCTCGACAACCTTCTTGAGAAGCTGTTCGTAAGTGTATTTTGAATAATCCATGCTTTTCACCCCTTGGTCTGGAGTTCGCAGCTCCCCGAAACCGGCGGATTGATCTATCCAAATGCGGCCGGGGAAGAGGGGAGCGTTCACAGAATTCTATCATATCCGGTATCACAGTCCGGTCATTCAACTCCAGACAGCCTGGTGTATCGGTGAAAATCGAACTGTCCATCCATCATTGAAACTGGGTCGGTAAGTGCTATAGTAATGATATCTTTGATGCTTCCTGCCTATATTATTTGTCGAGATGTAGTTTTAAGAGGCCTATCCTGTGGCCGAAGCAGACTCGATGTAATTTTCCCTTACGCTGAACGAATACAAACATGTATCGTAGATTGATCCTATAAGGGAGGGATGTCGATCATGAAACGTTTATCTCTTTTGGTTGTTCTCGCAGTTGCCGTTATTATCTTGCTAACGGGGTGTCCGTTCATTCCTAAAAACATAAGCCTTGCCGGTACATGGAACCTCTATATCTCGGTCGGTGGTGAAGTGGTTACCGATGCGGCCATCATGGAGATAACCAGTCATGCCAATGGTCAGCTCGCCGGATTTGTGAAAGCTAATCCCGGGTCTGGAAGCATCGGGTCGGTAGCCGGAACTACTTCCTCCGACAATATAACATTCATTTTCACGCATATCTCGGGAGAAAGAACCGTTCATTTCACCGGCAAGTTCAGCAGAAACGCTATGCACGGAACGGCTATCGCTTACGACAACGGCACTTACGTTTCGGGACCCCATAACTGGACGGCGCAAAGGCAATAGAAATTCAACCTAATACACTATAAAACTCGACGCACTTCGAGTTAAGAAACGAGGCGGAGCTTAAAACGGCCGGCCGCGCTATGGATCTGGGTAAACAGCGCAAGAACCTGGACGTGTAGTGGCGGAACGCATGCAAAGACGACAGAGGCAAGAGGGATGAGGTCAGAGGTAAGAAAGTCGAGATCTTATCGCTCTTCCAGCCTCTCGCCTCAGGTTCCCCAAGGACGGGTCCACGCTCTTGGACGACAACGCTGGACGTCTCAAAGGTATGGGCTACGGCTTTTCGTTGATCGAAAACGTGCGAGTCGAGACTACAGATATCTCTTCTTGTCCAGTGTCCTGTCGACTTTTTCCAGAGTTTTCAGCGTGTCGTCTCTCATTTTGATCACTTTTTCCAGCAACAACTGAATCACGACCAGCTGGCAGACTCTTGGTTGCAGCTGCGGTATGCCTGTCTCATGACCACCCTGGGCGACGTAGATGGTCTCTTTCGCCGCGCTCACTATCCTCGAGCCGACCCCTCCAGTTATCGCTATGGTGTAGGCGCCGGAATCGGTGGCAACCTCGATAGATTTCACCGTGTCACGTATATTGCCACTGGCGGAGATACCGAAGACTATATCTTTCTCGTTAAGCGAAACGGCCGTCATGATCTGGAGATGCGGATCGGTGTAGTAAGCCGTCGAGAAACCGGCCCTCATGAAGAGCGTGGCTCCGAACTCGGCCACGATTCCGCTCGAGGCAACTCCGAAAAATATCAGTCTGTTCGCTCTTACGATCCGCCTGGATATTCCATCGAGCTGCCCATCATCCAGCAGCTGGTTCTGCTGATTGAGCGCACCGATCAATTCCGAGATCAACTCGTTTTTATCGGCGTACACGACAGGGGTGGAGAGAGAAAGCTCTCTGGCGATCTGTATCTTAAGGGACTGGTAACCGTCGAAGCCCAGTTTTTTCGAAAGTCTGAAAATCGTGGTCTCGCTAGTTCCGGCCAGAACGGACAGCTCGCTGATGGAGTGGTGAATCACGTCGTCCGGGAAGTCTATAATATATCTGGCGGCCTTCTGTTCGGCCGGATTAAGACCTTTGAGCATCGCTTTCAATTTTCCGTTTATTGCGTATTCTTTTCCCATACCTTCCTCAACTCTTCTTTGGTGTCGACGAATCTTTCGAGCAATCTGTCGGTTTCGCGTTCGGCCTCTTCCTGGTTCATCTCCAGCGTTCTGGCGACGAAGCCGGCCACTCTTGCGAAGTACACCGGCACCAGAAGTTCTATCAGTCTGCTTCTGAGTTCTCTCTTCCTGTAAGTCGATGAGATTTTGTATACGACCTCGACCCACAGATCATCGGCCACTATCGCATTTTCCTTCGAGAAGGTCGAGAGTTTCTGTGTGATTTCGCCCCCGAGAACACTCTCGCTGAAGTCCAGCCGGGTCCGGATACCCTCGTAACATTTGCTCATCATGTTGTCCATATCCACCTGTAAAGGTTCGGCCTCTCCTCCAACGGCCTCTCCGTAAACGGGTACCGTTTCGTATCCTGCGATCGCTTCCCACTTCTCGCGGTATTTTTCCATCAGTGCGAACAGAGTGCCGACGACTTCCCTGAACATGTTTCCCAGCTGCTTACCCGGGTCTTTTACATCGTGGATCTTGCTCCCCAGAGCAGCCTGGTATATCTTTCCCCTGGCTTCGTTTATCGCGGAAGTCGTCATCCAGATATCGATACCAAACCTGGAGATATCACAGTTCCAGGCTTCTACCGGCATCGACACATAATAGTCTATCATCTCTCTGCCCACACCGAAGTCGCCACCGATAGGCTGGCGCACTTTTCTCCCGTAAAGCGACGTTGTTAAGGGATAGCAGATACTGTTGGTGATGGTTCCGTCGTATTTATGGCGGATATAATAAGGGGCCACGTATGAAGCATCCAGATTAATAATTGGCCCGGCCAGTCTCTCTATCCAGAAAGGCTCGACACTCCTGAGGTCGGAATCGAGAAAAACCACGGCTTTGGCGCCCAGACGGCTCGCGAGCTCCAGGATAGATCTCATCGCGCTTCCCTTGCCGGATATTCCTGTGTACTTGAACGACAGGAGATCTAGGCCCATAGAGTTGGCCGAATAGAAAGATCCCTCCGTTCCGTCACCGGAGCCCCCGTCGGAATTCACTATGCAGCTTTTCAATTCGGGGAAATACTCCTTGAGTCCCCTGGAAGAAACCTCGACGACGTGTTTTATCGTGGATCGGTTGTTGAAACTGGGTATGCCCACCACAATATCGTATGAATCATGCTTCAAACCGGACAAAATAGAACCTCCCATTCCGTTTTATTCTTTGACTCCTCCGGCGGTGAAACCGGATGTGAGATACTTCTGCATGAGGCTGAATATAATTATTATGGGGATTGCCGAGACCACAGAGGCCGCCATCAGTCTTCCCCATACCGCATGTGCCGAACCGGAGAAAGTGCTAAGGCCTATAGGCAGTGTGAAGAGATCTTTGTAAGACTTCAAGCCGAGAAAGGCCGAAGCGAAAAGGTATTCGTTCCAGCCTATCATGAATGCGTATATATATACAGTGGCGATCGCCGGCAGAGAAAGGGGTATAACGATTCTGAAGATCGCCTGAACACGCGAACAGCCATCGATAATAGCCGCTTCTTCTATCGAATAGGGTATGGTTCTGAAGTAATTACCCAGCATATACAAAGAAACCGGTAGAGTCTGGATAACGTAAACCATAATCAGATAGATGCTCGTACCCAGGGGTGAGGAGAGGATTCCCAGCTTTACGGCCATCTGATAAAGCGGGACCATTATCACGGTGCCTCCGAACAGATACACAAACAGCACCGATCTCTGTACCGTTCCTCTCCCTTTGAAGCGAAGCCTTGAAAAGGCATAGGCTCCCAGAATGGCGACAAAAAGACTAATTAGGGCCGACGTACCGGCGAACATCAGGGAGTTTCCCAGATACTTCAAGAAGGGAAACTCGCTGGCTTTCTCTTCGAGTATCCTGTTTTTCTGTGCCTGATAAGCCCCGAGTTGTGACCTGGCCCTTTCCAGTCCCGCCGATATCGACTCGTCTGTCAGGGCCTTCTCGATCTCGCTCCTGAGATCGTTGAATTTCTTTATGTCGTTGGCACCGAAGATCGATTTCATGTTTTCTTCAAGTACGATCGCCTCTTCGGTACCGTTTTTCATGGCTCTCTCGGTGAAAGCTTCACGGTCTTCGACCTTCATTCCGCTGAAGTCTATAACCAGATCGACTATATCCTTCAGTTCTTTCTCCTTCTCTTTGAGCTGCACGTTGTGTACGTATTCTGTGTAAGCATCTCTAGAGGAAGTTATCTCCTCCAGTTCGGCGATCTTCTTCAGCACGGGCTCGAGGTTGGCCCGCGTTATTTCGTCGCCGAAGAACTCCGTCTCGCTGCTCTGAATGAGTCCGAAGATCTCCTTGTAATTTCTGGTGGTAAAATCGGAAAAGCTCATCTTGTTTGGGTCGTAATCGGCTTTCAGAGATACGTGTATCATAAAATAGAAGGGCACCAGAATGAAGAAACATATCAAAAATATACCCGTGAAAAACAGCGCCTTCTTGAATGGCGAGGCTCTCTTCACCATTTCAACACCTTCTTCACGTACATAGTGATCAGGCCAAGCATTATAACCATCAGAATGGTCGCGATGGCGGCAGCCACACCGAACTCGGGCGATGTGGTCCCTATGACCCTCTCGTATATGAAGATAGGCAGCGTTCCGGCCTTCTTGCTTATTAGATACACCTCGTCGAACTTGTAGAAATTCCAGATCCCCCTCATCAAGGCCACTGCACCCATGACGAAGTAGAGCTCGGGTAATGTGATATTAGTGAATTTTTTCCAGGGCGATGCCCCATCCATTTCGGCGGCTTCGTAGTATTCGTCGGGAATCGACTGTAATCTTGAAAGGATCATGAGATAGACGAAGGGAAAGTTGCGCCAGATATTGAAAATTGAAGCCACGATAAAGGCGTTGTTCGAGTTGTTCAGCAGATCTAACTGTGGCGATATCCATCTGAGCTGCCTGCCGAATATCTCGACGAAGGGGCCGAGACTCGGGTCGAAAATGTATTGCCACGAGAAGACTATCGAAATCAATGGCGTTATATATGGTAAAAGAACTATTGTTCTCACGATCGATCTACCTTTGAACTCCTTGTTAAGCATCAATGCGACTCCAAGACCCAGCAGAAGACTTCCGCCGACCGTCATGAGCGTAAAGCCGATGGTTATGAAGAAAGACTTCCAGAAGGCCCCGTCTTTGAGGACCCGCAAATAGTTATCTATCCCCACGAAAGTCGATCTCGTTATTCCGTAATCGAAAAAGGATATATAAATGTTATAGACGACCGGGTAGAGGATCAGCACCATAAGAAGAACGACCGTAGGCGACACAAGTCTCCAACCGAGCCTGTTTTCATTTTTCAACATAGTGGAAACACTTTGCATGGGAAACGACCTCCAAAAAAGGAAGGCCCCGATCAACCGGGGCCTTCCCGGAAGACACTACCTTCCAATCAATTTTCTAATATCATCTCTCCAGAAGGTGAGGACCTCGTCGGGCGTTGCGTTGTTGTCGAACATCATTACTATTCCGTTGCCTATCGTGAAGGCTCCGGATATCTTTCCCATTTCAGGGAAGACTCTGCCTTCAACGTATCCGAACTTCTCGATATTCTCCAGCCCATAGATTATCGATTTTATCTTTTCGGCCCCATAGCTCTTGTAAATTCCCTTCGGGTCGTTCATGAAGGCTTCGCTCTCGGCGATCGAGGATCTGGTAGGAAGCATGCCGCCCGGGGCCATGTGTATGTACTTAATATAATTTTCCGGCTTGAACATGAAATCGAGGAATTTGAGCACATCGAGCTTGTTTTGCGAGGTCTTCGTCACTGCGAGGGAAATGACCTGCCCGAACGAGGAAGACCTGCTGTTGGACATGAAGGGAGCGAACTCGGTGTTCTTAACCATGTTCGGATCGAACTCGCTTATTATAGTCGTCTGGATCTCGGCGAGCGCCAGATCGTCCATAACGTACGTGGAATAGAAGAACATCGGTGTTTTGCTGGCGAGATAGAGTTCTCTTGCCTGCTTCCAGTAGGTGTGCCCCGGAGCGGAATAGGCACCGAGGTCTTTGTAGTACTGGAGAACCTCTTTCATCTGCGAAGAGTTTATGGTTACATTGCCGTCTTTGTCGAATATACGCGCTCCGTTGGAAAGTGAGAAGATAGTGAAAACCTGTTCGGCGTAAGCGTCATTCGTCTTTCCAAGAACGATGCCGTACATTCCCTCTTCAGGTTTGTGGAAGTATTTGGCTGCCGTCATTATCGATTCCCAGGTTGTCGGAGCTTCAAGTCCCGCAGCCTCGAACCAGTCTTTTCTGTACCAGATACCCTGTACCCATCCATGATATGGAATGGCGAAATACTCGTTTCCCGCCGGCGTGATGACAAACCTGGTAGCGCCCGTGTAGAAATCGCCGGCATTGTCTATGAATCTGGTCGGTATGGCCGTGTCTAAAAGACCGTCGGCACCAAGCCCGAGTATAGTCTCGGCGCCCGCCTCGATCACATCGGGAAGAGTCCCGGCCGCCGCTGCCGCAGCTAGTCTTGAGAACATCGCGTTCTCCTCAATCGCGACGACTTCGACTTCGATGCCTGTCTCGATCTCAAAGGATTCCATGATCTGTGCAATCACCTGCTGCCTGCTCTCTTCTTCCTGGGTGTGCCAGTAAACTAATCTGGCGCTGGCCGTAACCACCAGGAAGATGATAAGAAAAGCTACAAAGAAAATTTTTTTCACCTTTATCACCTCCAAAGGAATATTTTTTCGTATTGCTATGATAGCAGGAACTCGATCGCTAACAAAAACCTATGAGCTATGAAGAGGAGCGTTGAGAGATGATGAGAGGTCTTCTGAGGGGATTATCGAAATAAATCGGTCGAAAATGGGTGACAGGATTTCGAGCATCACCTTCGGAATAGTGTTAGGAGACGTTTTCCGAGAAGAGGGCGAGAGCGAAGCGAACTCTCGATGTTCCTTCCCGTGTTTTTACCCACAACGCACAACCATGGCTTAAAGACCCGAAACGACGAATGACATTGTTTTTCTAGTGATATAATCGAATGCAACAATCAATATTTTGCTGGGGGGTAAATGATGAGAAAAATGCTGCTAGGATTGTTCGTATTTCTGGTCGTTGTTGCTTCTGGAATGACTTTCGAGCAAAAGGATATTTCCGAGTTTTTTGACATCACGATGAACGATTTCTTGGAGAAGTATGAGATTCCCGGCGCCGTGCTTAGTTTCGTGAGTGATGGAGAGGTCTTATATGTTAAGGGTTACGGTTATTCCGATCTTGAGAGCAAGACGCCGATGAAAGCCGACTCGCTGGTACGGATCGGTTCTGTGTCCAAGCTCTTCACGTGGATTTCGCTGATGCAGCTGTATGAACTCGGAGAAATCGATCTCGAAGCGAATGTCAATGACTATATTTCCGAGTTCAAAGTTCCAGACACTTTCCCGCAACCGATCACCATTGAGAATCTTTTGACTCATACACCGGGCTTTGAAGAAACGCCATACAACGTAATTCAATTTGAAGAATACACCGTGCAACCACTCGGAGAAGCTCTGAAATGGATGCCGGAGCGAGCATTTGAACCGGGAAAATTCGCGGCGTACTCGAATTACGGAACGGCTCTGGCGGGATATATCGTTCAAGAAGTCTCGGGCGTTGAATTCTCCGACTACGTGGATATGAATATAATCGAGAAGCTCGGAATGA
>NZ_DAOSEH010000023.1:0-27780 GCF_035363035.1 Mesotoga sp.
TCATCACATTTTCAGTCGATCAAGTGGAGAGAAATATTAAAAGAATGTGAAACCGTACTCCGGCGAATAAAATTCGGAGATAGAACGGAATAATGCTGCATGGTAGAATTGTCAGGGAGGCGATTCAATGGAACTTCTGGCCGATATCGGCAATACTACGACTGTATTTGGATTGCAAAAAGGCGACTCGATAATTTCGATATGGAGACTCCCTTCGGGGAGACTCGAAACAGAGGATGAGCTCTTCGCGATTCTCGAAGGTCTTCTAAAAAGCAAGGGTTCATCTATCGGCGAGATCGACGGCTTCTGCGTGGCCAGTGTTGTGCCGAGGCTCAACAGGTCGATCCAGTATTTCGCCGCGAAGTATCTCAAAGAGCCGGCGGTCTTTCTCAAGCCGGACCGGTTCGTATCTCTGGAACTGAAGGCCGACAATCCGGGTGAGATAGGCGCCGACAGACTGGCCAATGTGATCAGCGCTTCCATTCATTACGGGGCGAACGCGGTTGTCATAGATGTTGGAACTGCTATAACGATAGATGTATTAAAGGAAAACGCCTTTGTCGGAGGTTCTATACTCCCGGGCCCTTCGACGGCTATGTCCGCCCTCTTCTCCAAAACCGCGAAACTTCCAGAGGTAGAACTCTTTTTCGAAGATCATTATCTCGGAACCAACACGGAAGACAATATAAGGATCGGGATAGTCAACGGCACTTACTTTGCACTGGCTGGCATCGTTGAAAACATGCTGAAAGTCTTCGACGGCAGGGTAGACGTGATAGGAACTGGCGGCAATGTCGAGATGTTCATGGTCGAGAAGGGCTTCATCACGATCAACGATCCAGACCTGACGCTGAAGGGGATCAAGGCATACTATGACAGAGTCAAGGAAAGCAAAAAGAATACTGCTGGTTAATCCCTGGATTGAAGATGTGTCTGCTTACGACTACTGGTTGAAACCGGTGGGCCTGCTGTACATCTCTTCGATCCTGAAAGATTCGGGAATCGAGCCCGTTCTCGTGGATTGCCTTGATAGATACGATGCGGACTTTCTCTTCTCCGGCGGAGAGAGCCGGGAGAAGTACTTCGGGACGGGTAAGTTTCATGAAGTGGTGATCCCCAAGCCGGAGTCCATGAAGGATATACCCAGGAAGTTCAAGCGTTTCGGAATTCCCGAAGAGCTGCTCAGGATGAAGCTCCGTTCGGCGGGCGATGTGGCCGGGGTTTTCGTGACTTCGATGATGACTTACTGGTACACCGGGGTGGTCGATACGATACGTGTGATCCACGAGGAGTTGCCGGCCGCCAGAATAGTTCTGGGAGGGGTTTACGCAACGCTTCTGCCCGATCACGCGGCCGTCAAGTGCGGTGCCGATTTCCTCTGTCCGGGGACCGGTGTCGCTCCGGTTAAAAGGGCGCTCGAATACCTCGGCATAGACGTATTGCCGCGCGAAGATTGGTTTACGGCGCTCGACCCTGATTATTCCCATTACACGCGCCTGCCTTACGCGGTTCTTATGACGAGCCTAGGCTGCCCGTTAAGGTGTACGTACTGTGCAAGCGGTAAACTCTGGAAGGGGTTTCTGAAGAGAGATCCTCTGACAATAGCCGATTCTATAGAGAGGTTGACTGGCCGCGATGAAACGGAGGATATGGTTTTTTTCGACGACGCGATCCTCTTCGGTGATTTTAAGACTCTCCTGAAGGAGCTTTCGAGAAGAAAGATAGTCAGGAGGTTTCACCTGCCCAACGGCGTCCACGCGAGGCTACTTGACGTGGAGATGGCCGGGCTCCTATATGACAACAACTTCAAGACGATCAAGCTCGGTCTCGAAACCTCGGACCCTTCGATGCAACTTTCGACCGGTGGAAAGGTGACGAACGAGGATTTCTTCAGAGCCGTTAAAAATCTGGCGGACGCTGGTTTTACGGCCCGCGAGATGAGCGCATACATAATGCTCAACCTGCCCGGCCAGAAGGTGGAGGATGTAGAGCGTTCGCTGGAAAAGTGTGGTGAACTCGGGGTCTATCCCAGTCTCAACGAATTCACTCCGATACCCGGAACGGTGCAGTGGAGGACTCTCATCGAGGATGACCTTTTCGATGAAGAGATCGACCCGCTGCTACTGGACAACTCCATGCTCCCCCACTGGTGGAAGGGCGGTATGAACGCGTCGCAGGTTCAGGCTCTGAAGGAGATGGAGTGGAAAGTGAGGAGGTCTCTCGATGGAAAATGAAATTTACCTGGGCTTTGGAAGCAATCTCGGAGACCGTCTTGAAAATCTGAAGATGGCTTTCGCCGGTTTGAAAGAGCGTGGAGTAGTTTGCGAAAAGATGTCGACAGTTTTCCTTACCTCTCCTTACGGTGGAGTCGAGCAACCGGATTTTCTCAACTGTGTCGGCAAGTTCTCCTTCTGCGGCTCTCCGCAGTCTCTGCTGAGGACGATATCCCATGTCGAGAACTCCCTCGGGAGGGTCAGGAGCGTAAGATGGGGGCCGAGGACCATAGACATAGATATTCTGCTTTTCGGTGAGCAGATAATTGAAAGTGATACTCTCACTATTCCCCACGGCGATATAATAAATAGAGCCTTCGTTCTGGTTCCGCTTCTGGAAATAGACGGCCTAATCGTCGATCCCAGAAGCGGGAGGCCTTACAGCGAGTTTCTGGACAGGCTCGACCGGAGCGAGTGGCCCGGGATTTACATGAAAGCCGGTGATTTTGCCCGTGCGGCGGGCCTGGAGGTAAAATGATGAGAGCGAAAATTTCTTTGATACTGGCGATGGTTTTGATTGTTATACTCCTTTTCACGTCGTGTTCGGCAGGGAAAGAAGAGCTGGTTCCCGGTAGATATGCGGGCTTCAAGATGGGCGACTATATGGACCTTACATCGAGCACCGCGATCGGCGGATCGATCATGGAACTCTCCCTGGATGGCGAGACTTTGCTCCTGGAAAAGCGTTTCGCCAAGGGAACGGAAGAGTTCGTTATTTACGTCGCTAAATTCAGCAAGGCTTCACGGACGACGAGCTTCTGGTACGGCCTGATCCGGGAAGTCTCCAACGATTTCAGATCCGTTGTTAGCGCCTTGCCACTGATATACGGAGAGTTTCAGGACGAGATCCGGCAGGGATACATGAAGGCCTGGTTCTCGGGGAAGTGGCTATATGTATTCCTGGGAAAGACCAAGAGCGAAGTGAATTCGGCAGTGAAAACCTTCAAGGAATTCGAGAAGTTGCTGGTGAAATCAGTTGACTCGTAAGCCTTACAAAGATCTGAAAAGCTACCTCAAAGAGAGATACGGCCAGGCTGTTCACAGAATCCCTCTGGACGCGGGATTTACCTGTCCCAACAGAGTGGGCGGAGCTGTCGGATGCATCTATTGCGATCCTACCGGGAGTGGATTCGCCGTTGATTCGAGGTTGTCGCTTCTCGATCAGCTCCGGAGAGGAATGGACGGGCTCAGAAAAAAGGGTCTGGGGAAGTTCATGGCCTACTTTCAGGCCAATTCGAACACTTTTGCCCCGGTAGAAAGACTCAGGGAGCTCTACAGACAGGTTTTGGTAGAGGATGTGGTCATTCTCGACATTTCCACCAGACCAGATCTGGTCGGCGAGGAAGTGCTCGCCCTTCTAGACGAGTTTTCCGGAGATGTAGACGTGATACTCGAATTGGGTCTTCAGAGTGTGAACCCCAACACGCTTAGGAAGATAAACAGAGGTCATTCTATTTCACAGTTCGTGGATGCGGCCCTGAGGGCGGCGAAGCACAATATCGAGACGGTCGCGCACGTCATAGTCAACCTTCCGTGGGACACGATCGAGGATGTTGCGGAAGCGGCCAGGCTGCTTTCCGTACTCGGCGTGAAGGGGGTCAAAATCCATTCGCTTTACGTCGTCGAAGGCACTGAGCTGGCCAGGCAGTGTCTGGCCGGCGAGACCGTACTCACGAGTCTGGAAGTTTTTCTCGAGAGGGTTGTAACCTTTCTGGAGTATCTGGACGAGGATGTGGTCGTTCACAGACTGGTTGCCGATCCGCCGATCGAGGGGACGCTTTTCGGAAACTGGGGTTTTTCGAAGCTGCAACTGTTGAATATGATAGAGAAAAAGATGATAATTGAAGGAAGATACCAGGGCTCGAAAGCTCTCAAAGTTCAGAGAGGAAAGTGAAACGGGTGATCGCGGCGAGGCCGAGGAAAGTCCGGACTCCATGGGCGAGGATGCTGGGTAACACCCAGGGGGAGAGATCCCCGGTAAGGGCTATAGAGAAGCAAACCGCCTACGGGCAAGGGTGGAAAGGTGAGGTAAGAGCTCACCAGCTGTCGGGTAACCGGCAGGCTTGGCAACCCCCATCCGGAGCAAGTCCAAGCAGAAAGGGTTTGAGGGCGCCCACCGAATCCCTTTCGGGTAGGATGCTGGAGGGTTATGGTAACATAACCCCGAGATAGATGATCACGCGAACAGGATCCGGCTTACAGTTTCACTTTCCCTTCTTTTTTTGGTGCGTATTATGAACATACCCATGAACAGGAAAGAAATGATGCGGCACGGCTGGGACGGTCTCGATATAATACTGGTCACGGGAGATGCCTTCATCGATCACCCCTCCTTCGGGACGGCGTTGATCGCCAGAGTTCTCGAAGCGGCCGGCTGGAGGGTCGGGGTGATCTCTCAGCCTGACTGGAAAAACACCGAGGATATTTCGGCGCTCGGAAGGCCCCGTCTCTTCTTCGGCGTTACATCCGGCAACGTGGACTCCATGGTAGCCAACTACACTTCGTCGGGTAAAAAGAGGAAGAGCGACGATTACACCCCCGGCGGCGTGGGTGGTGCCAGACCTGACAGGGCCGTGATCGTGTATTCGAATCTCATAAGGCGGGCCTTCAAAGATGTCAGGATAGTTCTGGGCGGTGTAGAGGCCAGCCTGCGAAGATTCTCCCACTACGACTGGTGGAGCAACAAAGTCAGAAAATCCGTACTCCTCGACTCCAAGGCCGATCTGCTCGTCTATGGGATGGGAGAGAAACCGATCCTGGAGGTTTCGAGGAGGCTCGCTTCGGGGGAGCTCCCCGCGGATGTACCCGGAACGGTCGTCTGGAGTTCTGCCAGACCGCAGGGGGTGGAGCTCCCCTCTCATGAGGAAGTATCGGCCGATCACCGGAGGTATTTCAAATCGGTAAGGCTCCTTTACGACGAAACCGACCCGGTGCGCGGACAGCTTCTCTACCAGCTTCAGGACAGCAGATTCGTCATACAGAACCCTCCTCCGAGAATAGATTCGAACGATCTGGACAGTTTTTACCGTCTGCCATACACCAGACAGGTCCACCCGGCCTGTCTGGAAAAAGGTCCGGTAAAGGCGCTAGAAACGGTCAGATATTCTATAACCACTCACAGAGGCTGCTATGGCCAGTGCAATTTCTGTGCCATAACACTTCACCAGGGGAGAATCGTGGTCTCCAGGAGCGAAGAATCGATCATAGAGGAAGTCTCTCTGCTGTCGAGAAGTCCGGACTTCCGTGGCACCATCACCGATCTGGGCGGACCGACGGCCAACATGTACGGTTACGAGTGCCCGGTGAAGCTGAAAAAAGGCGCCTGCAAGGATAAGCGATGCCTCTTTCCGGAGGTCTGCGCCTCTTTGAGACCCGACCACTCGAGATACATCGGCCTGCTGGAAAGAGTCGCTTCGGTTCCCGGCGTGAAACACGTTTTCGTTTCCTCGGGAATTAGGTATGATCTGATCCTCGCCGATAAGGTTTACGGAAGGGAGTTTCTCAGAAGGCTGATCGAGAAACACATCTCCGGTCAGCTGAAGATTGCGCCAGAGCACAGCAGCGACCGAGTTCTCGAGCTTATGGGAAAGCCCTCAAGAGAGACTCTCGAGAAGTTCTTGAAGGAGTTCTATGAATTGTCCAAAGGTAAAAAGCGGTACGTGATAGGTTATTTCATCGCTGCCCATCCAGGATGCAGGCTGGAGGATATGGTCCGGCTGAGACGGTTCGTGGCCGGAGAGATGAATTACAGACCGGAACAGGTGCAGATATTCACCCCTACGCCCTCGACTATCTCGACGGCGATGTACTTCACGGAGCTGGACGGGCCGGAAGGTCGACAGATATTCGTGGAGACTTCCTTCACCGGCAGGATGAAGCAGAAGGATGCTCTGTCCGGTAAAGAGAGTCCTAAATAGCGAACATCACCAGGATGTACACCGTGCCCATTACCAGAGTGATGAGGGTCACAGGCAGGGAGAATTTCAAAAAATCGCTGTAAGTGAGTTTTTCCCGCGAGTTCTTTTCGATCAGTCCGACGCCGACCATGTTAGCCGCCGCTCCGGCCAGCGAGAAACTTCCTCCAAAGCACGAAGCGATAGACACGACCCACCATATATCGGCGGTTATGCCGTATCTGGATATCATTCCATTGATGATCGGTATCAGGAAAGTCACGGCCGGGACGGCGCCTATGAAACCGCTCAACAGGGACGACAACCAGAACAGTGCCAGAAAGAGAACCACTCTGTTCCCGGCCATCACCCCCAGCGCGTCGGATATGAAGGCCGTGATCCCGACCTCCTGAATCGCGAAAGCGAGAACGAAAAGACCTATGAAGAAGAAGATCGTATCCCATTCGATATCTTCTGAAAGCTGAGAAAAATTCTTCCCGCTGAGCAACATAGCAGCCGCAGCGCCGGCGAGCGCGATTATGGAAGGATCGACTTTAAGAAGTCCGTGGATCAGGAAACCAATTATGATCGCCAGGAAGACCACCAGGGACTTTATTAGGCCGGATCTGGACACTATAGCTTTCGAAGGATCCATGCTGGCCAGTCTCTGAAGCCTGTCTCCCATGTTCCAGTAAGGCTTGAAGGTTACCCTGTCGAGGTAGATCACCGTCACGATGAGCGCCAGGATCGATATAGGGCCATCGATTCTTATGAAATCCATGAAGCCGAAGCCGCTGGCCGAGCCGATCAGTATGTTCGGAGGGTCTCCGATCAGTGTGGCCGTACCACCGATGTTGGCACTCAACACTCCGGCGAGCATGAAGGCCTTCGGCGATACGCTCAAAGCGTCGGCGATCAGAAAGATTATCGGTGCGAAGAGAAGTATCGTTGTCACATTGTCCAAAAAGGCCGAGAAGAGCGCGATCGTTACCGTGAAAAGCGCCAGCAAAAACCTTATCCTGCCTTTTGTAAGGCGGACCACATAAACGGCGACGAACTCGAAAAAGCCAGTCGTCCTGAGGGTTCCGACCACTATCATCATCCCTATCAGTATTCCGATCGTGTTGAAATCGACAAGCCTGCCGATCTCCTTCATATCGAAATCGGGGATGATTTTGGAGATCAGGATCAATGTTCCGGCTGCAAATGCCACCGTTGAACGGTTGAGTTTTCCGGAGATTATCAGGATGTACGCAATCACAAAGATCGAAAGAACATAGATCAGCTGCAAGACGATTCACCTCGAGAATCCCGGGCAGAAAATGACTATATGAGTATAACACCTTCAAAGTTTTTTTGAACCAACCAAAAGAGGGGAAAGTCATATTAGCACCCGGGGTAGCCGGAAATAATGAGGAGGTCAGAGTATGAGGAAAACATTTGTAGTTGTATTACTGGTTCTAGTGTCAGTGGCTTCTCTGGCCCTGGTCAACGAAGGCTACGAAAGCCCCATAGTGAAAGTAGTGGAAACGGCCGGACCAGCGGTAGTCAAAGTTGATGTGGAAGCCACGGCAATGTATGCGCCAAGCGATTTTTACGGATTCGACGAATTCTTCAGACGTTTCTTTGGTGAGATTCCCGAACAATCGCGGAAAGTCACGGCACTGGGTTCGGGATTCATCTTCAACAAAGAGGGATACATTTTCACCAACGAACACGTGGTTGCCGGAGCCGAGAAGATAACGGTCTCCCTTCTCGATGGGAGTGTTTATCCGGCCAAATATATCGGTGGCGATACCGATCTCGATATAGCCGTCATAAAGATAGACCCAGATGGAAGGGACCTTCCCATAGTTGAGCTGGGAGATTCCGATGCGCTGCGAGTAGGCGAATGGGCGATAGCCATAGGTAATCCACTCGGATTGAAGCACACCGTTACGGTCGGCGTGATAAGCGCCGTCGGCAGACAGATACCCAAACCAGACGGACAGAGCGTATACTCCGATCTAATCCAGACTGATGCGGCGATCAATCCCGGCAACAGCGGTGGACCCCTGTTGAACATATATGGCCAGGTTATCGGCATAAACACGGCGATAGTCGATCCGGATGTCGGTACGACTCTCGGCTTTGCGATTCCTGTGAACGTTGCCCTGAGATACGTAGATTCGATCATCGCGACCGGCTCCATCCAGAGGGCCTATCTGGGAGTCTATCTCGATACCGTCACCGAATCGACGGCCCGGTCCCTCGGTCTAAAAATCGACAGGGGAGCACTCATAATGGACGTCGTAGCGGGCTCGGCCGCCGACAAAGCCGGAATAAAACCGCAGGACGTCATAGTAAAGTTCCAGAATCTTGAGATCACTAATTCATCGGAACTGAGAGCCGCCATTCTCAATTATCCGGCCGGTTCGGAAGTGTCGGTCGTGGTTAACAGGTTCGGTGAAACCATAGAGCTAAAAGTAATGCTGGGAACCCTTCAGGAACAGGTGCAGGCGATAACCCCACAGGAACAGAAAGCGGCCGAAGACACCGCACTGGGCGTTACCGTGAACGATATAGCCCCATCCGACAGGGAAAGCCTTTCCCTTCCCGAGGATCTCAAAGGTGTCATAGTCAGCGGCGTCAGTACGCAGGGTATCGTCTATAGACTGGGGCTCAGTATCGACGATGTGATCACCAGGATAAGTGTGAACGGAAATCAACAGGCCATACAGAGTGTCGATGATTTCAAGAAGGTTGTCGATAGCTTGAAGAAGGGGGATTACATAGCCTTCTTCATCTATCGCGACGGAGTGAGATTCGTAGCCTCATTCCAGTACTGAAGATCAAAGAAACACCGCCACTCTTTTCGAGTGGCGGCTTACCCCCATTAACCCCTGTGCTGGATCATATGAATTATTATAGCACAGGGGGTTTTTCTTCCAAAACTACGCGCGGGCAAGCAAAAGGACGGCCTCGGCCACTGGCAGTCCCTCTACGCTCGCCATCGCCTCAACTTTGACGACACCCATCTTCGTCTGTATAATTTTCACTTCGTATTCCAGCACGCAGGGCGGTCTCACCTGGCTCCTGAAACGGGCCCTTTCGATGCCGGCAAAAAGCGGTGTGGAACCGGGCTCCAGAAGAAGTACCCCTGCCGTCTGGGCCAGGCCTTCGATTATAAGCACGCCCGGATAGATGGGGTAGTTCGGGAAGTGACCCCTGAAAACCTCGAGGTTTTCATCTATTTCTTTAAAGGCTTTGATGTGAGAGGTTCCCATTTCGATAACTCCATCCACCATGAGAAAAGGTTCTCTGTGTGGGATCCTGCTCATCACGAACTCTCTACTCATTTCCATCGTTCCGTCTCCTTTCTGTACGCTTTCCAGACGACAGTCGAAAAAACCGACCGGAAATCGTACGTTTACTCCCTCTTTTTCGATGGTACGCCTTTGCTACAAATTAGAAGCACAAAGATGCCAAAGGAGCAGAGGAATTTGATACCAGCCGGAAAAAAACTCATGAAACTTCTAAGTATAGAGCTTCCCGTAATTCAGGGAGGGATGGCCTGGATCGCAGATCATTCACTGGCGAGCGCAGTCTCTAACGCCGGCGGGCTGGGCGTTATAGCGGCCGGAAATCTCGATCCCGAAGAACTCAGAGAAGAGATAATACAGACCAGAAGATTGACCGATAGATCCTTCGGAGTCAACATAATGCTTCTCTCACCGCGAGCCGGAGAGCTAGTTGATATTGCTTGCCAGGAGAAAGTTCCCGTGGTCACTACAGGCGCCGGCAACCCCGGTCCCTTCATGGAGAGGTTCAGATGCCACGGAGTAAAAGTCCTGCCGGTAGTAGCGTCGGCCGGTATGGCGAGGCGGATGGAGAAGCTCGGCGCCGACGGCGTGATCGCCGAAGGGATGGAGGCCGGAGGACACATCGGAAAAGTGACCACCATGACCCTCGTGCCGGCCGTGGCCGATGCCGTAACCGTCCCGGTCGTGGCCGCCGGAGGCATCGGAGACGGTAGGGCGATGGCGGCGGCTTTCGCACTGGGAGCCAGCGGAGTTCAGATCGGAACGCGTTTCATCTGCACTTTCGAGTGTACGGCCCACACTAAATACAAAGAGCGTATACTAAACGCTTCCGAACTCGACCCTGTGGTCACCGGTTCATCGACAGGTCATCCGGTCAGATCGCTCAGAAACGGCCTCACCAGGAGGATCGAAGAGCTCGAGAGAGAAGGGGCGGGTTTCGAAGAGATAGAGAAAATTGCCGTTGGCGCGCTCAGAAAGGCCTCCAGAGAAGGGGACGTCAACAACGGTTCTGTGATGGCCGGGCAGGTCTGTGGAATTATAAAAGAGATCAACACCGTAGAAGAGTTAATTGGAAAACTGATGGAAGAGGCCAAAAAAACAATCGATTCTTTGGGAGGGAAGGGCTTATGGTAGCTTGGTTATTTCCCGGTCAGGGTAGTCAATATGTGGGAATGTGCAAAGGACTTTACGAGAGCTGCGCTTCGATAAGGGATAACCTCGAACTCTCGGGACGGCTCCTCGGATTCGATATGGTAGGTATCATGCAGAACGGTCCCGAAGAAGTGCTTACATTGACTCAGAATGCTCAGCCGGCGATTCTGGCTCACAGTATAGCGATTTCCGATCTTTTGAGCGATTACAGCTCGCAGCCCGATATGGTGGCCGGACTCTCGCTCGGAGAGTTCAGCGCACTGGTGGTGGCCGGATCGCTAAGTTATTCCGATGCGTTGAGACTGGTGAGGTTGAGGGGACTGGCGATGCAGGAGGCGATCGCTCCTGGAGAAGGGACAATGGCAGCGATAGTCGGTTTACCCGAAGAGCTCGTGGAGAGAATCTGTGAAGAGGTCTCCCCGGAGCGCGACGTGATAGTGGCCAACTACAACTGCCCCGGACAGCTGGTCGTCTCCGGTCTGACGGCTCTGGTGAGAAAAGCTATCCTGCTCGCCCAGGAGCGTGGAGCGAGAAGGACTGTAGAACTTTCGGTCAGCGCACCGTTCCACAGCAAATTCTTGCAGCCCGTTGGAGAAGTGCTGAGAGAGTTTTTGAGAAGTATCCAGGTCAGGACTCCGAAGATACCCGTCATATCCAACGTGACGGCCGAGTTCTTTCCCGACGATCCGGAAAGGATAAAGGAGCTTCTCATCGTTCAGGCCTTCAGTCCGGTGAAGTGGGAGCAGACGATCAGGAAGATGCTTTCCATCGGAGTTGACAGGTTCGTGGAAGTCGGTCCCGGCAAAGTGCTCAACTCGTTCGTGAAGAAGATAGACAGAGACGCGCAGGTGAGTTCTACGGACGTGGAAAATCTCGCTCAGCTGCGTGAGATAGAGATCAGCGCATAATAAAAGAGGTGAATTACTGTGGAGAAGACTGCAAATATCAGAGAAAAGGTAATAACTATAGTGGCACAGCATCTGGGAGTAGATGCTAAAAGTGTGGGTGGAGATTCGAGGTTCGTCGAAGATCTGGGCGCCGACTCGTTGGACCTTGTCGATCTCGTGATGGAGCTGGAGGACGAGTTCTCTATACAGATAAGCGATAATGAAACGGGAAATTTCAAGACCATAGACGATGTAGTGTCGTTCATAAACACGCTTGAAGAGAAGTGAAAAATGAGGAGAGTAGCAGTCACCGGTCTGGGGGTCGTCAGTTCAGTAGGTAACAATCTTTCCGAATTCTGGAGCTCTCTGAAGGACGGTAGATCGGGGATCGACTGGATAGAGGGCTTCGACACCTCACAGTTTCAGGTCAAGATCGCCGGACAGGTCAAGAACTTCGATCCGTTGAGGTACATGGACAGAAAGGAAGTCCGAAGGAACGCGAGGTTCGTGCAGCTGGCGATAGCCAGCGCGCAGGAGGCCTTCGAAGACAGTCATCTCGATGGAAGCAATTTCGACAGGGAGCGCGCCGGCGTGATCTACGGGGTCGGTCTTGGAGGGATGGATGTTATAGAGGAGCAGCACGGACAGCTCCTGTCCAAGGGACCTGGAAGGGTCAGTCCCTTCCTCATCCCCATGACTATAGCCAATATGGCACCGGGCGTGCTGGCCATAAGGTTCTGTTTAAAAGGCACGAATTTTACGGTATCGACAGCCTGCGCCTCGAGTACGAACGCCCTGGGTGAGGCGGCCAGGCTAATAGCGGGCGGTCTTCTAGATGTAGCGATGAGCGGGGGCAGCGAGGCGACAATAACGCCCCTGGCGCTCGCCGGATTCGCGAACATGACAGCCCTCTCAACAAGTGGTCCCGAAAGGGCCAGCCGTCCCTTCGACCTGAACCGCGACGGTTTTGTAATGGCTGAAGGTTCGGCGACACTGATCCTCGAGGAGTATGAACACGCCCTGAAAAGGGGCGCAAAGATATACGCCGAGATTGCGGGTTACGGTTCGACGGACGACGCGTACCATATAACCTCGCCTGAAGAATCCGGTGACGGAGCCTTCAGGGCGATGGCGATGGCTCTCAACTCGGCGGGGATCGGTCCGGACGAAGTCGATTATCTGAACGCTCACGGCACTTCCACGCCCCTGAACGATATAACCGAAACGAAGGCGATCAAGAGGCTCTTCGGATGCAGGCAGGATCTGAACATCAGTTCTACGAAATCCATGCACGGACACGCGCTGGGTGCGGCCGGGGCGATAGAGGCGGTGGCTACGATAATGGCGATGAGCAATTCTTTGGTGCCTCCGACGATAAATTACGAGACCCCCGACCCGCAGTGCGATCTGAATTATACGCCAAACAAAGCCTTCGCCAAAGAGATACAGTTCGCCATGAGTAACTCACTGGGCTTCGGAGGACACAACGCGACGCTGCTGTTCAAGAGAGTTCCATAAACTGAAAAGCACTTTTGCCACACTCTGGAAGGGGCGCTTGCGCGCCCCGCTTTTTATCTTTGGACGATAGAGGCCAATCTCTTCACGGCCAGTTTAACGGCCGGAGTTCTGAAGGGTTTCGCCTGACTGTCTAGCTGGACCAGCCAGCCCGTTTCCTTGCGTACCAGGTTGATGTAGAATCTCTGGCTGTAATCGTTGTCGACTGTTATAGTTTCTACCAGGTAACTCTCTTCTACCATGGATTTGAAGGTCCTCAAAAACTTCACCAGAGATTCGCCCTCGATTATCGGAACGTTGTAAACCTCTTCCAGCTTTTCCATGTCGATTTCATCGCTCAACCATTTGTGAGGCATCTCTTCCTCCTTAAAAATACCGTAGCCAGCGTGACTGCCCTCGAGAGTGCTGTAAAGCCTGAAAATCTCTCTTCCCGCCGAGAGCCACTTGGCCTCGTACCTGGTGTTCACTCCCTCTGAGGGATTCTTTTCCATACTCCATACGCTGTACAGTCCGGTCGATTCCAGACTCGATGCCATCTCCAGCGCGAAGTCCTCCGAATCGGTGTAGAGTTGAAGAAAGCCGCCCTGCTTCAAAACTATCGATACCTTCTCCATGAACTCCCTGTCGTTCAGACGTCTTTGCGAGTGTCTCTTCTTGGGCCAGGGGCAGGGGAAGTTCATATAAACCCCCTCGAAGGAGGCCGGCGGAAGAATTCTCTCCAGCGCGAACTGTGCATCTATCAGGAGAACGCGAAGGTTTTTCAAACCTTCTCTAAGGGCGGATTTTAAGAGTTTCTGACAACTCACCATCGAGAGCTCCAGTCCGACGAAATTCGAACCCGGCCTGTTCTGGGCCATTTGAAGGAGGAACTCGCCCCCTCCAAAGCCGATTTCGAGGAAACTCGGACCGGCGCAATGGAAGAGTTCCTCGATCTTCAAAGGTACCTCGTATTCGGTCGCATCGATGAAATTACCCAGAAAATGATCCACTTTTCTCTCCCTTGAGTGCTCAGTGATGTACGTTTTTTTGCACCTAAAAGATTGTATCCGAAAGACGTTTCCATTTCCAGTATTTAAACTCGAAACCGCGAACGGGGCTATGCGTCGCGTTCGTTAATGATATAATTATCCTGACTCTCTGGAGGTGAACATGATGCACTTTGATCCTTCGAAAATCGAAGTACTGTATTCGGAAAAAGATCTCGAGAGAATTGTAGAACGGCTGGCGAACGAGATAAACGCATATTACACGCCCATCACCGACGAAATCACGGCCGTCTGCATTTTGAAAGGGTCCGTACACTTTTACAGCGATTTGCTCAAGAGACTCAATCTAAAAGTGAGATACAATTTCGTTCACGTTTCCAGTTATTCGGGAAGTTCAACGACCGGTCGGATACGGGTGAAGACCTGGGTGGACGAGTCGGTTACCGATAAATACGTCCTGCTGGTGGAAGACATCGTCGATACCGGTGGAACGCTTCGATACATAATAAACTACATATGGAAGCAGAAACCCGCCGGCGTGAAGCTGGTATCGCTCTTCGAAAAGACGATTCATGAGCACGGTGTTACCATAGACTTCACCGGCGACAGGATAGGAGATCTGTTCGTAGTTGGCTATGGATTGGACTTCGATGAAGTGTATCGAAATTTGCCGTATGTGGGCTATCTGAAGTCGGACTCGTGAACAGGGGAAGCATTACGGTACTGGTTATTTCGATTTTGCTTTTGTGTGCCTGCGCGATATCCGTTTCGTTCGTTCTGAAGAGTGTTCGTTCGTTTCGTGAGACTTGCAGGCTGATGGTAGAGGCTTCTGTCAGGAGAGGCGTCCTCGAGTCTGCCAGAAAGTTGCTGGACTTCAGCGTTGAGAAGAGTTGCGAGTTGTATCTTGAGATGAACGGTTACTCTCTGAAGACGGAGTTCGCGAGCGCCAGATGGTTGGTTCGGATAGAGGGTGGGGATTTCAAAAAGATAATATATGCCGAGGGTAGGTGACTCGCTTTGCTGGCTATATCCATAGATTCCGGATGTGCTCCGATCAAGGGATTTGTTGAAAAGCACGGACTGTTCATAATGGGCATGAAAGTGATAATAGATGAAAAAGAATACAGCGATAGCTTCGAGTTCCAGGAAAACGAGTTCTACAGAATAGTCGATTCTTCCAGAGACTTTCACACCGCGCAGCCTCCGCTGGGTCAGGTTCTCGAATACTACAACGACATCAAATCCAAAGGCTTCACGCAACTGCTCGATATACATTTTTCCTCGAAGATGTCGGGACTTTATGAAACATGCCTCATGGCCTCCAAGATGGTAGAGGGCCTGGAGGTGTACGTGGTGGATACCCGAAAGGTCTCCATAGGGGCTTTCCTCGTCTCCAAGAGGTTGATAGAACTGGCCGAAAGCGGAATGGAAATCTCAAGAGTGATGGAGGAAGTGTCGCGCGCGATAAGCAACTCTTTCATGGAGTTCAGCGTTCCGACCCTGAAGTACCTGATCAAGAACGGTAGAATAGGAAAGGCTCAGGGTCTCGCCGGGACTCTCCTGAACATAAAACCAATCCTCTCGGTTGACGATGAGGGGTATATAACTCCCATAGCCAAACTGAGGGGTATGAAAAAGCTCCAGGAACAGATGATTTCAAACGTTGTCGCATTTCTCCAGGAAAGAAGAAAAAACGTTGTTCTCTATTCCATATACGGGAGCGAGGAGTACCTTCCCATGATGGAGGAGACCCGCGATCGAGCGATAGTGTCTCTGAAAGAGGCGCTGGGAATAAGGCCGGAGGATCTGGAGTTGATAAACGGTCGTATCTGGCCCACCATCGCATGTCACAGCGGACCCGCCGTTTTCGGGCTGGCCTGTTACGGGGAGAAGAACGGTTCATAATGCTTCTGGAAAATTTCCTGGAGAACGCGGAGGAGGTTATTTCGCTTTTCGAAAGGGAAAGCGAAGAAGCTTCTCTTCACGCGGAACTAGTTAGGCTCTCGTCTCTGATCGATCCGGAAGAGTTCGAGTTCTTCCCTTCTTTGAAAGAGTACCTCGCGAAGTTCTTGACGTATTTCTCACCTCTGGACTCTCTACCCCGGGACAGAAGAATGACGAGGATAGAGAACGGCCACAAGATGATCGATAAGCTCCGCGAAATCTTCTTGAGCAGAAGCGAGGAAGAAATCCTGAGTCTTATAGGCAAGCCCGTTGCGGCCGCCACTTCGATCAAGTACGCCACCTCTGTCGGCGAATCGAGGTCGAAGATACTCAAGCGTATGGGAATAGAGACCGTGGGAGATCTCGTGAACTATTTCCCGCGCGACTACGAAGACAGGAGAACGATAGTGCCCTTGTCCTCGATAGCCGGCGAAGAGAAGGTCAGCATAAAGGGGAAACTCCTGAATTATTCGGTGAAAAAAGTCTCGGGTTACACCATCATTTCAGCCGTTGTGAGCGATGGCTTCGGTCAGATTCTTCTCAAGTGGTTCAATCAGGACTATATTCTACAGAGACTGGTGAAGGAACGCGTCTATCTGATACACGGAACGGCGAAGAAAACGCCTTTCGGCCCGCTGGAAATGAACTCGCCCGAAATAGAGGAGATAGAGGGAGAAGTACCCCGGGAGATCCTCCCGGTTTATTCCCTGACCTCGGGCATCTCCATGAACATGATGCGCAAGATAATGAAAAGGAACCTCGGGGTAGTGAAGTCACTCGACGAGTTGCTGCCCGATTTCGTCGGGAGTGAGAGAGAGCTGATGTCCAGAAGACACGCGATGACTTCGATCCACTTTCCCCTCAGCCTTTTCGAGATGGCAAGGGCCAGAAAGTATCTCGTCTATGAAGAGTTCTTCCTCTTCGAGCTGGCCATTCTCTACAACCGTTCCCAGCTGAGGAAAAGCAGGGGAGGCATCGCGAAAACCATCTCCGGCGAGCTCTCGAAAAAGCTGATCGTGAGACTGCCCTTCGAGCTGACGGGCGATCAGATCAAGGTCTTTGAAGAGATAAGGGAAGATATGAGGTCGTCCAATCCGATGAACAGGCTGCTCCAGGGCGACGTTGGTTCAGGCAAGACCATGGTGGCCGAACTGGCGATGGTGGACAATTTCGAAGCCGGTTACCAGAGCGCACTGATGGTGCCGACCTCGGTTCTGGCGATGCAGCATTTCGAGAAACTTTCCAGCGATCTCGAACCGCTGGGAATAAAGGTTGAACTGCTCACCGGTTCGCTCAAGAAGAGCGAGCAGGACCGAATCAGGCTCGGTCTGGTGATGGGGGAGATAGACATCGTCATCGGCACGCACGCACTGATACAGGAAGGGGTCGATTTCGAGAATCTCGGCTTGATCGTGGTCGATGAACAGCACAGGTTCGGAGTGAGGCAGAGGGAGGCGCTGACCACGAAGGGACACCTCGTCGATAGCCTCATCATGACCGCGACACCCATTCCAAGGACCCTGGCCATGACGGCGTACGGCGACCTCGATGTATCGACCATCATGACCATGCCCAAGGGGCGAAATCCAGTGAGGACGATGCTCATCTCCAGGAGCCGGACGCGTGAACTGCACTCCTTTATAATGGAAGAACTGAAGATGGGACACCAGATCTTCTTCATCTACCCTCTGGTAGAGGAGTCGGAGCAGATAGATCTGAAAAACGCCACCGACGAGGCGGAGAGGTTGAGAAGCGAGGTCTTTCAGGGCGTGGGCGTAGAGCTTCTGCACGGAAGAATGAGCGACCTCGAGAAGCAGGAAGTCATGGGGCGCTTTCGATCTAAGGAGAGCATGATACTCGTTTCCACGACCGTGGTCGAGGTCGGCATAGATATACCCTCCGCAACGGTCATGGTGATCGAACACCCTGAGAGGTTCGGGCTGGCCCAGCTCCACCAGCTCAGGGGCAGGGTCGGAAGGAGTTCGCTGAAATCTTACTGTATCATGGTCCTGGGTAGCGGAGTATCGAAGGAAGCGCTCGACAGGCTGCGCGATTTCTCCAGAACGATGGATGGTTTCACGGTTGCGGAACTTGACCTCAAATTGAGGGGCCCAGGCGAATTCATGGGGTTGAGACAGCACGGTCTGCCGCAGTTCTCGCTCGGCGACATAGTTAGGGACTCCGATCTGCTCATGGCCGCACGCGATGATGCTGCTAAATTGCTCAAGAACGATCCAAATTTGCAGAGTTTGGGCGCGTTACGCCTTGAGATAGAAAAAAGGTTCTCCGATAGCATCAACCTGATAGAGGTGGGATAGTTGTTGACGTTGACCGGCGGCGAATGGTCCCGCAGAAGGATAGAGGTAACGGAGAGAGAAGTGACACGTTACACCCCGCAGACAGCCCGGAAAGCTATTTTCGATATTATCGACGTGGAAGGGAAAAGTTTTCTGGACCCCTTCTCTGGGAGTGGCGTGATGGTCTTCGAGGCCCTTAGCCGACGTGCCGAACGGGCGACGGCTATCGACGTTTCGCGTACGGCATGCAAAACGATCCGGAGAAACATGGACCGTCTAGACCCTTCGATGAAGCTCGATATTCTCTGCGGAGATTTCCGTAGAATGCTGCCCCTCCTGGCGGCGAGGGGAGAGCGGTTCGACTTCGTTTTCGCAGATCCGCCTTTTGATCGCAACTATATGCCTCCCTTCTTGAAATCTCTTTTGGAGAACCGCTCAATACTAAACCGAGGCTCGCTGATAATAGTCGAAACCTCAGAGGAAGAATCGCTCTTCGCGGGAAGGGAAGAGATGGGTTTTTTGAAAATGAAAGACAGGAGGAATTACGCGAACGTGGTATTTACGTTCCTGGTGATGACAGATGAAGTTCCTCGTTGATGAATCGCTTTCAAAATTGGGCAGAAAGCTTAGAATACTGGGACTGGACACGGTCGTTTGCGGCTGGCAGACTTTTGACTCTTCGCTGACGGAGAGAGACATCTTTTTGACTACCAGCAAACGTTTTCTAGAAAGGGCCATTAAAAGCCACCTTCGCTGTTATCTTCTCAAGTCTAGTAACTGGAGGAGTCAGCTGAAGTCCGTCTTTCAGAGGTACTCAATTCGGGTGGAAGGTCTGAAGCCCTTCAGTCGCTGCTCGGTCTGCAACGGCGAACTGGAAGAGGCTTCTTCTGAGGATCTCTGCTCGGTTCCCGAGTACGTAATGTTGAACAACGAAAACCTGCGAAAGTGCAAAAACTGTGGCAGGGTTTACTGGAAGGGCAGCCACGTAGAACATATGAGGTCGCTCTACCGGATAGTCGCCGAGACGAGTGGTGATAAAACTGAACAGAGTCCATTTTGAAACCTCGCACGAGAAGATAATACAGAGACTAATGAAGAGGATCTCAGAGGGTTTCTCGGAAGATGTATCTCTGTACATTCTCGAAAAATACAAAGGCGTTTACAAAGAGATTGCATTCGGAGAGAAGCTCCAGAGGTCCGGCCGGGAGATAAGGCTTGAATCGAACGAATCGCTGGAAGAGTTTACCTCCGGCCTCTTCTCTGGAACCGTCACGGTGCACAGTCGCTTGGATTCAGCCGAGGAGTCGAGGGATCTACTCTTTTTGAACCACGAGGGCGATCCGCTCGGGCTGCTCTCACTTCCGCGTGGCTCGTCTATAGCCAGCACCCTGAAAGGATGGATTTCCGAACTGGAGATGGCGCTCCACTATTCGCTGACACGTAACTACGAACAGGAAGGTTACAGAAGACTGAAGCTGGTATCGCGCCTCACGTCCGTACTTGAGAGCGAAACGATGATAGAGCGTCTGATCTACTCTTCTATGGAGGTCGCCAGAGAAATGCTAAGGGTGAGGTGGATCTTCTTTCTGGAGCAATCTGGAAGTAAATTCGCTCTGAAGGCCGCGATCGGGGAAGGCAGGAGTCCCCTGAAAAGCATCGAGTTCCAGCTTTCCGTCCAGCAGCTGGACTATCTGACTTCAGGAAGGCTGTTCGTTTCGGCGAAAAAATCGGATATATCCTCGGTTTTCTTCGACGACGGGGCAGCGGTGGGATCTTTCATCGTCGTGCCTCTACTCTCCGAAGGCGATTTCATAGGCTTCTTTCTGGCCGCCGACCGGGAGGAAGTGGAAGGGGAATTCAGGCCTTACAGACATCTGGATGAGGAAGACGTGAGATTGCTCGATGATGTCGGCCGGAGAATGGGCGTCGCAATAAGCAAGATCCGGCTGACTTCAAGGCTGGAACTGGAAGTCAGAAAACTGAAGCAGCTTGGCAAGAAACACGAAGAATCGATAAGCGAGCAAAAGGATCAGCTGTTCAAGCTGGGCGCGCTCCACAAGATATCTCAGGCTATGAGGAAGAGCCTAGATTATGAGAGGATAGTGAGTATTCTCCTGGTCGGAGCGACACATTCTGCGGGCCTGAGGTTCGACAGGGCTTTCTTTCTAAAGAAAAACTCGCGCATGGCTCTTCTGACTGTGGAGGCAAAGGTCGCGAGAGACGAAGGCGGAGAGTTCGAAAGAGCAGTGTACGGAGATCTTTCGAGATATCTGCAGTATGTTTCGCTAGAACGTCACTTCGTTACCGATAAAGATAACCACATTTCCGTTTCATATCTTGGGAATATGATTCTCGAGAGAGTCGTCAACCGTCGAAAGATTGTCCATGTAACACCCGACATGGGCCGGTTCAGAAGCGAAGAGCTCTCCATGCTCAACAAAATAGTCGGAACGCAGGATTATTTGGTGGCGCCGGTTTCCGGGGAAAAGGACGTTCAGGGTGTCATAGTGGTCGATAAGGCCCTGACCGGAAACAAAATAAGTAACGCCGACACGGAAATACTGGGTCTACTGGCCGATAGCGCCGGTGTGGCGCTAGAACTGACGGGGAATTACGAGAGGCTGCTGGAGATAACCGACAGCCTCGAGAAGGAGAGAAACCTTTCCAATTACTACCGAAAATTCGTGTCCAGCATTCTTCAGTCTCTCGAGTCGTCGATTGTGGTCTGTTCTCCGTTCGGAGAGATAACCGAGGTCAACCGCACCGCCGAACTCTTGCTAGATGCAAAGCGCGAGGAGTTGATCGGTAAGAATGTCGAGATTCTGACCGGAAAACTGGAAGGCGTCCTGGAGTTGCTCTTCGACGTTTTAAGAATCGGTGAAACTATAACGCTCAGCGATCAGAGATTCGAAAGTCTCGGCGAAAGATACTTCGACGTAAAGATAACTCCTCTCAGACAGGACAGCGGAGGACATCTCGCCGGCGTGATTATCTCCATGGACGAAGTGACCAGGCGCAGAAAGCTTGAACAGGAATTCAAGAGCAGAGAAAAGCTAGCCGCCCTCGGTGAGATGTCGGCCAGAGTCGCCCACGAAATCAGGAATCCCATCACGATAATAGGTGGATTCATCAAAAGAATGGCCGCTACAAACGATAGGGAAAAGATGGGAGAATATGCGACAATATTGAGAGAAGAACTCGGAAGACTCGACGGTATAGTGAGGGAAGTGCTGGAAATCTCCAGAGCAAGAACCAGTATCCAGGAAGAGGGATTCGATCTTCTGGCACTTACGAAAGAGGTGCTGGACGGCTTTCAAGAAAGAGCTCAGGAAGATAATGTTAAGTTAATTCTGGAATCGAAAGAAGAGAAGCTGGAATATTACGCAGATAAAAATAGAATCAAACAGGTTATAATCAACCTTGTTCAGAACGCGATTGAGGCATCTGAACATTACGGAGAGGTGCTTGTCAAGATAGATAAAGATCCTAGAAACGTTGTCTTTTCGGTATGGAATAGTGGCAGAGTCATTCCTCAGGAGATTCTGAAGAGAATATTCGAACCTTTCTTCACAACTAAAACTCTGGGTACCGGTCTGGGCCTTTCGATATGCAGGAAGATAGTTCAGGAGCACGGAGGCGAAATTGAAGCCGAAAGCGGGGAGAAAGGCACTGTGTTCACCTTCAGATTGCCGGTTCAAAAGATTGGGAGGTTTGATCGTGAAAAAAATACTTATCGTTGAAGATGAGAAAAACATGAGATTTCTCTTAAAGGAAGAGCTAAAAGAAGAAGGTTACGAAGTGACCGTCGCAAGCAACGCCCAGGAGGCCGAGAAAATCCTCGACGGCGGAGTTCGCTTCGATCTCGTTACGATAGATATAGAGATGGAAGGGATGAACGGCCTCGAACTGGCCGGCCTCATGAGAAAGCGGTTGCCCGACTTGAAGATAGTTCTTCTCACGGCCTACACGCATTACAAACACGATCTCTCTTCCTGGGCAGCGGACGCTTACATCGTGAAATCACCGGATTTTTCCGAATTGAAAGCGTTGATAAGAGAACTGATATAGGAGAATTTAAAGAGAGGGGGACATAAAATGCACTTAAAAAAGACGATCATGATTGTGCTTCTGGCACTCCTGCCCATTCTAGTTACGGCCTACAAAATCAGACCGGGTGATGTTCTTTATGTTTCGGTCTATGGTTCCGCAGAGCTGTCGGGAGAAATTGTCGTGGGGCCGGACGGCACCGCGTCGATACCACCGCTGGGCAGCGTGGCGGTGCTGGGCAAGACGCTCGAAGAGGCTGAGTCGCTTTTATCTGGTAAATACCTGAGTGGAGGAATTCTGGCGACGAGGCCACCGGTGACGGTCTCGGTAAAATCTTACGCGCCTTTCATGTTCTACGTTCTCGGAGAGGTTAACAAGCCTGGTGCAATAGAATGGAGGAAGGACAGTCTTACCGTATCGCAGATGATAGCTCTGGCCGGAGGGCTGAAGGACGGGGCAGACCTTTCCGCCTCCTTCCTGGTCGAGAGCAACGGAAATAGAAAGCATATAGACCTCTCTTCTTTTTTGGTCGGCGGAGAGGCATCGTCGATGACACTGGCCGAGGGTACGACGCTTTTCATACCTGCCGGTGCCAAAGCCTGGATCAGGAGCATCGGAGAGTTCAGATCCCCTGCCCTGATAAGGTACAACCCGGGGTTGACACTCACCCAGGTGGTTGCCCAGTCGGGCGGACTGACGGAAAACGCCGACGGAAATGAGATCTTGATAATAGGAGAGGGCGTTCAGGGTGGAAAAAGGGTGGTCGATCTCAACTCAGTGCTCTCCGGTGTCACAGTTGACCCGTTGATCCCAGCGGGTAGTATAGTGGTCGCCAACGACTCCTCCGTTAAATCGGTGAAGTTGCTGGGCGAGGTGGGTTCGCCGTCGTCGATAAGTTTCAGGGATGGACTGACCCTGATTCAAGCCATTGGGCAGGCCGGCGGTGTCAAATCCGGCGCCGGGAGCCAGCTGTTTATAATAAGGGGCGAGCTCTCTGAACCTTTGAGAATCGAATTGATCCCTCTATTGAGAGGTGAGATCAAGGATGTGCCACTCAAACCGGGAGACACCATCTTCGTTCCGCGTGAAAGCGAGAAGTTTGTTTACATCTCCTCGCCGACCTTCGGAGGAAAGGTGGAGTTCGGCGTCGATGAGTCGATCACCCTGGCCAACGCTCTGGTGAAGGTGGATTTGTACAACCCGGCCGGCGACGAGAGCTTAATACTGGTAGAACCATCTGGAGAGCGTGTAGAAGTTCGTCTCAACGAGGACAGGATCCTTCAATCGGGTTCTATGATACTCGTTAGCGGCGGTGTTAAAAGCGTTTATATCGCCGGCGAGGTCAACTCTCCGGGTATGATGCAGTTCGGAAATTTCGACGAAATCACTCTGGCCAAAGTGATATCGAGGGCCGGCGGCTACACCGAAAAGGCCGGTGGCGTGGAGATAATCTCTCCCGGTGGAAAGTCGGTCTATTCGACTGAACAGGCCTTGAGGAGCGATGTGAAGCTCTCTGTGCAATCGATAGTCCTTGTGGGGAGGGTCGAAGAGAGATACGTGTATGTCGTGGCTCCGGGGAGCGGTGGGAGGATAGATTTCAAGGAGAATGAAAGTTTCACTCTGAAGAATCTCCTGGCCAGGCTCAACCTTCTCAACCTGAACTCCTCAAAGGAGATCGAAGTTATAGAGCCGTCGGGGAAGGTCAACGCGGTGGCCGCCTCGCGGTTGAAAGAGAGTGATCTGCCGCTTCAGGCAGGGGCGATCGTCATCGTGCCCGAGATGAGTTCGTGGGTTTACGTCTTCGGAGAGGTGTCCAGACCGGGAAAGATCGAAGTCGACGGAGAAGATCTCACACTCACCAGGGTGCTTAGCTCAAGCGGTGGATACACGGGGGTGGCCGACATATCGAGCGTGGAGGTTCTCTCGGCCGGAAAAAGTGTGAAAGTCAATCTGCAGGAGATCCTCAAAGGCAGTATCCCCGATGTCAAAATAGAATACGACGATCTTATATACGTACCCAGACTGGATAACAGGTTTGTTTACATTGTGTCGCGCAACAAAGGAGGAAAGGTCGATTTCGGCAGCGGCGAGAATATCACGCTGAGGAACGCGCTGGCCAAGCTCAACCTGGTGGAAGTGTCCTCGGAGAAGACCGTTCGTGCCATAGAGCCAGACGGGAAGGTCACGGAAGTGAGCATCAAATCTCTTGAGAGCGCCGATGTGGTGATCGAGACCGGTACCATAATCTTCTACCCGGAACCGTACAGCACGGCTTCGGTGCTTGGACAGGTCAGGAACCCCGGAACGGTCACGCTTCAACCGAATGTTCCTTTCACACTATCCAACATCCTAGCGGCCGCCGGCGGCTTCACAGAGCGGGCCGATGAAAAGAGAATAACCGTCATGATCACCGACAGTTCATCGGTGACCACGTACGGTATGGATATCATTTCCGGCGGGAAGACCATATACATAAAAGATGGTTCTACCGTCTTCGTTCCGGAACTCGAGAGCTCCTACGTGTACGTTATCGGGGGCGTCAAGGCTCCCGGCGTCAAGACTCTCGATCACGACGGAGACCTCCCCACTGTTACGAAGGTCATCGCGCTGGCCGGCGGATTAATCGATCCGACCGCGGGAAGCGTCGAGATCGTTGAGAACCAGAGCAGACAGAAGCTTGACCTCCAGCGGATAATGAGGGGCGATTCTCCCGACGTTAAGATCGCTTCCGGCTCGGTTATATACGTGCCGGAAATCCCCGGGAAGTACGTTTACATAGTATCCGACAGCGGCGGTGGAAAGGTCGATTTCAGCTCCAGCGAGTCTATGACGCTCAGAAACGCCCTGGCCAGGGAGAATCTGCTCGATCTCAACTCCGACGGCAGGGTGACGATCATCTCTCCCGACGGAAGCAAGAGGGAGAGAATTCTCTCCGATCTGAAGGAGAGCGACATTTCGCTCCAGTCGGGTTCGATAATACTCTATCCCATCACCGACAGGCAGATCTATGTTCTCGGGGCCGTTAGAAGTCCGGGGACGGTTCTCTTCAAACCCGCCGAGAAGCTGACCCTATCGACCCTCATAGCCAGGGCTGGCGGGACTACCCCCGAAGCTCTGGTGTCGAAAGTCCAGATTACCGACCAATTTGGCAGGACCACCACGATGGATCTTGAAATGATTCTTCAGGGCAAGGCCCTGGACGTGAAGCTTGAGGATCGGGCCTTCGTGTATGTTCCTGTTTATGAACCGGTAACGGTAAGTGTTCTGGGCGAGGTGCGCAGCCCAGGTCAGGTAACCTTTTCAAAGACCGAGATCCCCGGTCTGCTCCTCGCGATTTCGAAGGCCGGAGGTTTGACCGATGAGGCCTCTTCGGAGATCAAGATCGTCGGTCTGGAAAACCAGTCTTACTGGCATCAACTCATGGAAGGTCAGGACATAACACTGAAAAACGGCCAGACCGTATTTGTGCCCGGTGGAGAAAGATACGTCTACATAACCGGTGAAGTTGCCTCAACGGGCAGATACGATTTCACCGCTGAAGAGAGAATGACGGTCATGAGAACTATTACGAAGGCCGGAGGAGCGAGAGAGACGGCCTCCGACGAGCTTAGAGTTGTTACGCCCTCGGGGCAGGTCATACCCGTGAAGCTCTCGGAACTCCTTTCGGGAAAGAGCGATGCGACTCTCGAAACAGCCAGCACGATCGTAGTTCCGAAGAAGGTAACCAGAATAACCATTCTGGGAGCGGTTAGAAATCCCGGAATGTACACTTTCAACCGCGACGAGAGTTCGTCCCTCGTCGATGTTGTCGCGAAAGCCGGCGGTCTTACTGACCAGAAGAACGTCAACAGAATTCTGGTCCAGAACGCGAACGAAATCAGGGAATTCGCCGTTGCCGCCCTGGAGAAGAGGGGTGACAACCTTCCCGATAACGCCTTTGTTTACGTGTCCTCACTCGAAGCTGCGTATGTTACGGTGCTAGGAGACGTTCCGAAGCCGGGAAGGTACTCCCTGGAAGGCACCCAGCCTGTATCGGTGGCCGAGATAATAGCTATGGCCGGAGGACTCGGAAACACGGTCAACACGTTGAGCGTCATATCGGCCGACGGCAAGATCAAGCTGCTGAACGCTCTCAAGACCGAGGAGCTCACCAGAAGCTTCTTACAGAATAGAGACACGATTATCGCCCTGAAGAATTATGATTCTTACGTGTCGATAATCGGCGATGTGAAATTCCCGGGCGTCTTTTCTATCGGTGACTACGGAGAACTGACACTGGCCGAACTGATCACGATGGCAGGCGGCTTCAACAGCCTCGAATTCAGCAGAAGGGTGCAGATACAGAGCACCGGGAAGACCGAAGAACTGACCGTCGGACCGGATAACTTCCTGCTCCTTTCAACTAGAGAACTGGAACCGGGATCGGTTATCTTCGTGCCTTATATACAGGCACAAAGAGTTTACGTCTTCGGAGAGGTTCTGAGACCGGGAGTGGTGAAATACCTCGAAGGTATGACAGCGATAGAAGCGGTTATAGAAGCAGGCGGCCCGACCAGCTACGCGGTTCTAGGCAATGTACTCCTCTTCCAGGATCCCCAGAAGGAACCTATGGTGCTCAACCTGGACCAGCAGAAGGGCAGCCCCGTGAAGGGAAACGTGAAGCTCGTTCCCGGAAATATAATTTACGTTCCGCAATCATCGATCGTCAACATTAAGGATATAATGTCAATCGTTGCCTCGTCACTGAGTATAGTGAACTCGGCGGTCGGGATCTTCAAGTGATTGAGTGAGGTTGAAGCGTGAACATAGATCTACACACCCATCTCTTGCCGGGAGTCGACGATGGCAGTCCAGATATGGAGGAATCGCTAAGGATTCTCGAGAGAATGAAGGCAGGGGGCGCAGAGAGGGTTTATCTGACCCCCCACCTTTATTCCCCGCGCACTCCAACCGATATTGGTGCGATCAAGGAAAGCTGGAGGAAACACTCGGCTCCTCTCAACTCCTCGGGGGTGGAGGTGCTGCTGGGTTCGGAGGTTTTTTTGAGACCAGAAGCACTGACCGGCGAAGTAATTACTATGGGAGAGACGGATGTATTGCTTGTAGAGCTCCCCACCAGCGCAAGGCCCCATTACCTCATAGAGGCCATAGAGGTCCTGCAGAAGAGGGGATTCAGAATCGTTCTGGCACATGTGGAGAGGTACGGTTTTCTTTTCAAAAAGAGCCTTCTCCCCTTTTCCAGGAGTAAACTTGAAGATGAAGTGTATCGCCTGAAAGATATGGGTGTTCTTTTCCAGGTAAACTGGGACAGCCTCAAAGATGGGCGTACAGGTTTGCTCCTGGAGAAGAGAATGGTTGAAACTATTGGTAGCGATAAACATCACAACAGGGACGGAAGGGGAGTTATAGATTTCTCCTCTGAATCGGCAAGTCAATTCATAAATGATTATTATCTGTGATCGGAGGTGCACCTGTGAGCGAGCT
>NZ_DAOSEH010000024.1:0-27500 GCF_035363035.1 Mesotoga sp.
GCTCGATTACGAAGAGGTGAGATAGAGCGATGAAGATCGATGTGCTGACGATATTTCCCGATCTTTTCGAAACGGTTCTAAAGTGGGGAGTGATCTCCAGAGCCATCGAGAGCGGGCTGATCGAATTCAGCGCGGTCGATCTCCGGAATTTTACGGACGATCGCCACAGAACGACGGACGATTATCCCTTCGGCGGCGGGAGCGGCCTGGTGATGAAGGCCGATCCTATCCTAAGGGCGGTTGACACTCTGAGGACCGACGGTCCAGCCCCTTATGTGATATACACATCACCGCAGGGCGAGATCTTCGACAACGCCAGGGCTAGAGACCTAAGCAAGAAAGAGAGGCTGTTGTTCATCTGCGGCAGGTACGAAGGGATAGATGAAAGGGCTATGTCCATCGTTGACGAAGAACTCTCGATAGGCGATTTCGTTCTGAGCGGCGGAGAGATCCCGGTGCTGTTGATGGTCGAGGCCCTCTCCAGGTTTGTTCCAGGTGTCGTGGGAGATATGGAATCGGTTGTTAACGATTCCTTTTACAGGGATCTTCTGGATCACTCTCACTACACCCGGCCAAGAAACGTCAGGGGGCTCGAGGTACCGGATGTTCTCTTGAGCGGCGATCACGAAAAGATAGAGATATTCAGAAGGAAAGAAAGTCTTGAGAGAACCATGGAAAGACGACCCGATATCTTTTTGAAACACGAACTGGACCTGTACGACAAAAAGGCAATCCTCTCGCTTTTTGAGGAGTTGAGAAAGAATGTTGAATAACATATACCTGGCTTTGATGCACTACCCGGTTCTCGGTAGACACGCGAATATAGTCTCCAGCGCCGTAACCAATCTCGATATTCACGATATATCGAGAACGTGCAGGACTTACAACATCAAAGGGTACTATGTGGTGAGCAACCTTCCCGCGCAGCGGGAGATAGTGGACAATGTTCTTAGTTACTGGCTGGAAGAGTTTGGCAGAGAGTACAATCCAAGCAGGAGTGAAGCTTTAACCGTTGTGAGGAAGGCCTCCTATCTCGAAGATGTTATTGAAGATATAGAGAGTGTCGAAGGCGTCAGACCACACCTGGTTTTCACTTCGGCCAAGAGAGGCCCCGACAGACTTTCCTATGGCGAAATGTCAGGGCTGCTGAGGACTTCGGAGATTCCCCATCTCCTTCTCTTCGGAACCAGCTGGGGATTACCCGAAGAGATTTTGAAACTATGCAAGTTCGCTCTTGAACCGATCCGCGCTAATTCCGATTTCAACCATCTTTCGGTTCGTGCGGCGGTGGCTGTTATACTGGATAGACTTATAGGTGAAGATACAGAAAAAAGGAGGGATTAAACATGGATCAGTACATAAGATCTCTGGAAAATGAATTTATGAGGCAAGACCTTCCCGAAATCGGCCCGGGTGACACCGTAAGGGTTAGTGTAAGAATAAAGGAAGGAAATAAAGAGAGGGTACAGGCTTTCGAAGGAATTGTCATGGGAATAAGGGGCAGCGGAACGGGAAAATCTTTCACTGTCAGAAGAGTTGGAGCGGCGGGTGTGGGAGTCGAAAGAATCTTCCCGTTCACCAGTCCTTCTCTAGAAAAGGTCGAAGTCCTCAGAAAGGGTAAAGTCAGAAGAGCGAAGATATACTACATAAGAAATGTGAAGGGTAAGGTAAAGATAAAAGAGAAAAGGGACTGAAGTCCTGTGGCTTCCGTGAAATCGGAGAAGACTTCTGGTAAAAAGGGATCGCGCTTTCTTCACGAAATCAAAGAGTGGGGAAAGGCGATCCTTTATGCCGTGGTCTTCGGTACAATAATTCGTTTGTTCGTCTTTGAAACCATGCTCGTGCCGACGGGGTCGATGATCCCAACGATTAACCCGCCCGCCAGGCTTTTTGTGGAGAAGATAACTTACTCATACAGAGAACCAGATTACGGCGATATAGTGGTCTTCTGGACGCCTTACGTGGATATCGAATCGCAGAAATATCTGAGAGGATTCGACAAGTTCATGGATTTCTTCTCCCCGGCGGAGTTCAAGGGCCATGTGAAATACGTCAAAAGGCTCGTCGGAAAGCCTGGCGACATCCTAGAACTGCGTAGAGCCCCGGATTATACGGCGTCCCGGCCGGTTTACCAGCTATACGTGAACGGAGAGGTTCCGCCAAAACTGGAAAACAGGAGATACGTGAAAGAGGGTATATTCAACGATACCAGATTTTATTTCGGCCTGGCCCATCCCGACGATGCTTCGGTGAGGTTCTCTCTCTATTACAGATTGTTTCAGGCGTATAAAGGACTGATAGAATACACCGAATACTACGACTCCGTACTCGCTCCGCTCGGTATGGAGACGTACATAAAGACCGATCCCGAAACCGGTTCTATTCTGGTGACCGTGCCCGAAGGATTCCGGTTCATGATGGGCGACAACTCGACGGAGAGTTTCGATAGCAGGTATTTCGGCTTTGTGCCGGAAAGGGCAATTGTAGGCAGTCCTATGCTGACCATATGGCCGCTGGAGGATTTCGGTCCGCTAAAAAAATAACCGGGATACTCCCGGTTACTGGCGGAGGCGGTGGGACTCGAACCCACAAGGGGCGTCAACCCCACCGATTTTCAAGACCGGCTCCTTAGCCAATTAGGATACGCCTCCACTGTGCGATTATAACTCTTTGTCTTCATACATTCAAGGGGCGATGGATCGTGAGAGATGTTCAGAATGAGAGAGATAGACGAAACATAAGAATAAACATGGTCGGTATCAAATCAATCAAATACCCGATAATAGTTATGGACAGGGCGTTTGGCAATCAGCATACAGTAGGAACCTTCGACCTGTTCGTGGACCTTCCAAAGGATTTCCGGGGGACCCACATGTCCAGGTTCGTAGAGGTTCTCGAGAGGCACCACAAGAAAATTACTCCGAAGAACATGGAGTCTATTCTCGAGGATATGCGACAGGCTTTGAACGCCGATGTTGCCCATATAGAAGTCGAGTTCCCGTATTTCATGAGAAAAAAAGCCCCGGTTAGCAACAGCGAAAGCTTCAGCTCTTTCGTCTGCTCCTTCATATCTAGGAAGGACGGCGACTTCGATTTCGTTCTACGCGTTCGCGTACCAGTAATGACGGTCTGTCCCTGTTCGAAAGAGATAAGCGAGAGGGGCGCCCACAACCAGAGGGCAGAAGTGACGGTTTCTGTAAGGATGAACTCTTTGATATGGATAGAAGAGATAATCGATATTGTCGAAACCTCGGCCAGCGCACCGACATATTCGCTCCTCAAAAGGGAAGATGAGAAGTTCATAACTGAACACTCTTACGATAATCCGAGGTTTGTGGAGGATCTTTCCAGAGAAGTCGTTCTCAAACTAAACAAGGACTCGCGTGTTGACTGGTATAGAGTCGAGGTTCTCAGTCAGGAATCGATTCATAACCACGAGGCTTATGCCTGTATTGAGAAGGGCTCCAGATGAATCTTGGGGAATCTTTTTCTAGCGACACTTGCGAAAGGTTTCAACGGCTGGTAGATTTGTTGATCTCTTCTCCCCACAATTTGACCTCCGTGAGGGACCGGGAGAGGGCTATGGTGGCACACATCGAAGATTCCCTGTTGGCCTTCGAAGGCTACAAGCTAGAAGGGAGCTATATCGATATCGGCAGCGGGGGGGGGATTCCCGGACTGGTTCTCGCGATAGCCTTTCCAGAAACCAGGTGGGTACTTGTCGATTCAATCGCGAAAAAAGTGAGGGAAATTGAGAGGTTTTCATCGACGCTTTCCCTGTCTAACGTAACGGCCGTGACCTCGAGGATCGAGGAGTATCCGAAAGGGATCGATAGGTTCGACGGCGCCGTCATGAGGGCTGTGGCGAGGAGCGATGCGGCGCTGGAACTGGCAGCCCCGCTTGTTGAAAACGGAGGTCTGATACACCTGTACAAAGGACCGGGTTGGAAAGATGAAGAGCGCTATGCTTTCGTGGCCTCGGCCAAATTGGGATTGCAGCTTCAGGACGAGAGGAATTACAGACTTTCGGACGGCTCCTCCAGGAAACTCGTAACCTTCAAGAAGGTCTCCGAAACTCCGAAAGGCTTCCCGAGGAGGTCCGGTATGGCATCAAAATTCCCCCTGGGAGAGAAGTGATGGATTCGGAATATGGAAGACTTTACCTGGTAGGTACTCCAATAGGGAACCTGGAGGACATAACTCTCCGTGCCCTGAGAGTGCTTGGAGAGGTGGAGCTGGTTATTGCCGAGGACACCAGAAGGGCATCGAATCTCATGAGTGCCCTTGAATTGAAGCGTAGAGAGATAATCTCCTTCAACATGCATAACCAGTCCCGACGCATACCGGCACTTCTCGCCCGCCTTAAAAACGGTGACAAAATAGCCCTGGTGAGCGATGCCGGAATGCCTGTTATATCCGACCCCGGTGCAACGCTGGTCAGAATCTGCCGCGAGAACTGTATCGAAGTGGACGTGGTACCCGGTCCGAGCGCTGTCACGACGGCCGTCGCCCTGAGCGGCTTCCCGGGTACGAATTTCACCTTCGTGGGCTTTCTTCCCAGAGGGAAGAACCGGCGAAGGCTTTTCAGAAAAATCTCCGCAGGGACGTTCGAAGAGAGCTTGATCGTTTTCTTCGAATCGCCGTACAGACTTTTGGAGACGTTGAGAGATCTGCTGGAGATACTTGGCGACAGAGATATCTTCGTTGCCAGAGAGATGACCAAGAAGTTTCAGCAATCCCTCAACGGAAAAATCTCCGAGATAATAGCCCATTTCGCCTCGAGCGAACCTGTTGGAGAGTTGACGGTTGTAGTTTCCGGAAGGAGCGGTGAAGATGATAGAGATGCTTAGGAACTTTATCTCTCTGACACCGGCGATAATCGTTGCCATTCTCACTCACGAGTATTCGCATTACTATCTGGCACGCTATTTCGACAGAACGAGAACCGAGTGGAGCAGACCGGGCTTCATAAGAAGGATTGATCCCGTCGGCCTGCTGATGTACTATCTCTTCAAGTTCGGTTGGTCTAGACCCTATCCCGTTAACTACTGGAAACTTAGAAAGCTCGGCTACTCGAAGGCGATATTGACCGCCCTTTCCGGTTCTCTTGGTAACTTCGTCGTCGGTCTCCTGGCCGGCCTGATCTTCTATCTTTCCGGCCTTCACAGGTATTCCACTCTGATGCCCGACTACCTTAGCAGCTACCCGTTGAGTTATTTCGCCGACGTGATCTACTGGATAATGTTCATCGATCTAAGCACTGCCTTCTTCAACCTTTTGCCCATACCGCCTCTGGACGGTGCCAACATCATCGCGGTGATCGTTCCGGAAAACTATGTGAACTGGCTCGTGAAGTACGAGCTGTACGGCATACTTGTCCTCCTGGTGCTTTCTCTAATCGGCGTGATCCAGCTCGTCATGTGGCCCGTTACACAGTTCATTCAGATTCTTTCCTGGCTCATAGTGTAGCATCTTTCGAGTGTGACTCCAGCCTTCTGCTTATCAACTCGACGGCCTCCTGAAGGGCCTCTTCGAGATCGCCATCGTACTTGAGCGTGAAGCCAGCGGCCCTGGGGTGTCCACCTCCTCCAAATGCCACGGCAACAGAACTGACGTCGAAATAGCTCTTCGAACGTAACGACACGTGCGCCTCGCCTCCGACGGATTCCGAAGCAAAAAGGGCGACTTCCACGCTCGCTATGGATCTCAAATCACCCACGAAACCACCGAAATCATCCTCCCCCAGAGAGTACCTCTCGAAATCTTCGACCCTGAGATAAGAGTAAGCGAACCTGTCGTTCGAAAGCAGCCTGAGATTGTCTATAGCGTCTCTCTCGAGAAAAAACTCTTCCAGCCTTCGAGTCTCGAGAATGGCGGTGGCTACCAGACATGGATCTGCACCGAGTTTTACGAGTTCGGCTGCGGCTTCGAACACTGTACTGTTGGTATTGGAATATCGGAAAAAACCCGTATCGGTTGCTATTCCAAGATAGTTCATCAGTGCCAGGTCACCGTCGTAAGAGACTTCCATCAACTTCAAGAGATCGAAGATCATCTGTGCGGTAGATGAATAGGAAGGCTCGACCCAGCAGAGATTGGCGAAGCGGGTGTTGGTCGCGTGGTGATCAATAAGAATCGAAGGCATTCCATAACGAAGTAACCTTTCGAACCTTCCGATCCTGTCTGGCGAAGATGCATCAACGATAACCAGTAAATCGGAATTTTCTAACTGAGTCGAATAACGGGAATAATCGATGATCCTTTCCACACGGGGAAAAGGTGAAAAGATTGATGGAATCTTCCAGTCGATTGCCATGGTCGTCTTCTTTCCCAATTTTTCCAGTCCCATTGAGAGTGATACAACCGAAGATACGCAATCTCCGTCCGGCATTATATGTCCGCAGACCAGTATATTTTGAGCCTGCAGCAACTTCGAGAAAACCGCGTTCATAGTTCTATTCATGACCGATCTCCTTCAAAACTTCCAGCGCCTTGCCAACAACGTCACTGAACCTGTGCCTTATCCTGTTGGCCGTTCCTACAACATCGTCGTGCGACAATTTCTCTTTTAGAATTCCCGAAGCCATATTCGTTATACATGAGAGAGCCAGAATCTTCATCCGGCAGTGGTTGGCGGCTATCACCTCCGGCACCGTTGACATACCGACCATATCGGCTCCAAGAAACTCGAACGATCTGATCTCCGAGGGACTCTCGTAGGACGGTCCGAGTGCCCAGATATAAGTGCCCTCTTTCAATTCTCGTCCATCCTGTGAAAGTCTTTCCCTGAGCCCTGAAAGCCATTTAAAGTCCATCACGGACGACATGTCCGGAAACCTGACACCGAACCTGTCATCGTTCGGTCCTATCAGCGGGTTTCTAAATCCGAGATTTATTATGTCTTTTATCGCTACGATGTCTCCGGGCGAATAGGTTCTGTTGATGCCTCCGGAAGCGTTGGTTATCAGAAGGCGCTCGATGCCCATCTCTTTGAAAAGATAAATGGGCGATACGACATCCTTGATTTCGTGACCTTCGTAGAAGTGAAACCGTCCTTCCATAGCAACCGAGGGAATATCGTGAAAGCTACCAAAAACAAACCTTCCCGAGTGCCCCTTCACTGTTGAAACTGGAAAGCCCTGTATCTTCGAGTAATCGACACTTACGCCACCCTGAAACTCGCCAGTAAGGTAGCCGAGTCCCGACCCGAGAATGAGAGCAACCTCCGGCTTCACTCCAACCTCCTTGATCATGGAACTCGCTGCTTCGAAATAATTAAACATCGACAACCTCCGGAATCAAACCTTATCGTACAGAGTTATTATATAATAATGAGAGCATCATGAAATCTACGGGTGATAACGTTTTTTTACCGAGGTTTCCGCTCCAGTTTCGATTTCCAGATTCAACGAGAAAGGAGGAAATCTTTTGACACACGACGAGGTTTTTGACAGGGTAAAGACCATAATAGCCGAAAAACTCGGTGTTGAAGAGGATGAAATAGCGCTTGATTCCGATTTGACCGAGGACCTTGGAGCCGATTCCCTGGATCTGGTCGATCTGGTTATGGCTTTTGAAGATGAGTTCAATTTTAAAGTCGAAGATGAACAGATCGAGAACATCTCCACCGTTGGAGATATAGTTGAGCAGATAAGTAAGGGTCTCAAAGTTGAAGGATGAATTATCACGGGGAGCCACCGCTCCCCGTTGCTCCAGAGGTGATTTGAATCTATAGAGAATTCAAGGTGGACAACGGTAATTACTACGAGAGACTGGACAGGTTCTTGAGAAATGTTCTGAATGACCTGAAGCTCTCTTCAATATACAAACTTCTCAGAAAAGGGAACGTTAAAGTAAACGGGAAACGGGTGAAGGATGAATCCCACAGGCTTTCCTTAGGAGATGTCCTGCAGGTTTATTACCTGGGTGACTCATCAAAGATGAAAAGGCTGGAAGAGACCAGAGAACTGGTTCCCCAAAAGATTCCGCTCGATATTCTCTACGAAGACGATACCACTATAGCGATAGACAAGCCGGCCGGTATCTCGGTGCACCCGGGAAAGGGAATACAGATTATAACCCTGATTGAAGGTTTGCTGGCCTACGGAAGAGAAAAGGGGTTCGAACCTCATCCCGTCCACAGGTTAGACAAGCACACCTCCGGCGTTATCCTGTTTGCGAAGTCCCCTGCCTCGGCCAGGGAGATTTCAAGATTGTTCAGAGAACACGAAGTCGAGAAGATATACCTCACGCTGGTTAAAGGCTGTCCACAAATCGAGAGCGCGAGACTAGAATCCCTGAACGAAGGGATCCTCGAAGTGCTTGAGTACTCACTCGAGAAGCGCTATAGAGAAGTGTCGTTACTCAAGGTTCGCCTTCACACAGGAAAGAAGCACCAGATCAGGCGTCAGATGGCTCAAATCAACTGCCCCGTCGCCGGAGACGATGTTTACGGTGATAGGACCTTCAACAGGAACTTCAAAAAGGCAAGCGGCTTGAAAAGGTATTTTCTGCACTGCCAGCACCTCGGATTCACGTGTAGTTCTGGATTGAAGATCGCTGTAGATTCAGAACTTCCAGAGGATCTCCTGAAGGTTCTGGCGTCAATCGAATGAGAGTACGATCGCTCCTGATACTCTGGCTTCTCGTCTCTATCTCTCTCTTCGCGCAGGTCGAAACGAAAATAAGAAACGAGATAAGGGCCGCCAACGACGAGTTGATAGAGATATACGGTTTTCAGGTAAGGTACAACCTGACAATATTGACGGGACAGGGCCACGAACAGCCGGCTGCGATAGATGATAACGGAATGTATCAGATCTTCCTTTATACTTCTAACTTCAGAGATGGGGTGGCACGGCACGAACTGGCACATGTCTATTTCTTCGAATATTTAAGAAAGATAGGCTCGAGCCCTGAAACGATACCATTGTGGTATCATGAGTTGATTGCCGAGGGCTTTCAGAATCTGCGTTCCCGGTCGGGGAGACCCCCGCTCAGATCTGGATTTTTCGACTTCACAGTTTCTATAAAGAATTATCCACCAGAGAAAGACAGATCTGTCTTCTACGGTGCGGTCGAAAGCTTTGCCGGTTTTCTGCTTTCGAGGTTCGATTACGAAAACCTGCTGCACCTGGTCGATGAGTTCTCCTCGAGTGGTGATATGAACTCGTCTTTCAAAGCGATTTTTGGATCCAGTCTGGACAACCTGATCATTAAATGGAGAGTGCTATTTCTATTGCCTTACTCTCCATTTCTGGTCGGTGTTGTAATATTTCTTTATCTTCTGATCGGGAGGAGGGAAAGATATTGGCGGCAGTTCCCCTTAGACCCACTAAACCCAGAAAGTCTGAAAAGAGGAGAAAGCGGAGAGATCGATCAAAAGTCGTAAAACAACTCACCGGAAGATTGATTTTGCTGGCTGCTCTAATGGGTATAATGATAGCCGTACTGTACATTCCATGGAGATTCAGATTCGACAGAGGATATGTCAAAACCGCCCTGGTTACCGAAAGCACTGTCGAAGGCGTCGATTCTCTGAGGTTGATCCCAGCGAACGAGTTGAAGTCGCGTCCATCGGAAATCGGTATTTCAGTTATATTCGTCGATCTGAAGGATCACTGGTCGCTTCTTCCGGAGATTCTCCCCCTCCAGAGACCTATTGTATTGACCGGTATTTCTCCCTATACCGCCGTGCAACTGGCCGAGATGCTTGACAGTCATTCGGCGTACACCGGATATATGGAGTTCGATGAGCGAGGCGAGTACGTCAAAGAGGTATTGAAGTTGCGAAGGGAGAAATCACTGGTCTTCAGGGTGCACAACCTGAAGAAAAAGGAATACCCTAATTACGATGTTCAGGCAGCCGTCGTGAGATATATCAGGGCCGTTCGCGAGAGAAGCATCGACATGCTGCTGTTCTTAAAACCGGAAAACGACTTCGCCTACGAGGATTTTGTAAGACAGGTGGACGATAAACTTGGAGAGCTGAACCTTCTTCAGAGTTCGGTGACCTCTCCCAGAGCGGGTAATTCCAGGTTTTTCATTCTTTCTACAGCTTTCATTTTCTTTCTGGTAGCCTCCCTCAGCCCCTTCCTGGCACTGGTGGTCCTGCCGTTATGGATATTCTTCCCTTCTATCGGACTGCCTCTGGGAGCGATATCGGGTCACTTCGCCATATATTACTATCTATCGAGGACTGTCAGAGATACTGTGAGAGGAATCCTGTTGTTTTTTGTGTTTTCGCTTTTCCTGGGATTGTCGATCAACTCTTCTATGCTATCGCCGGCTTATCAAAATGGCCTTGAACTCTTCCGTGGAGTAAAACTATCCCTCGTAGCCCTCCCTGGATGGCTATTCCTGAGAGGTTTCTTGCGAAGTGTAAAACAAAAGATAAGTGGAGCAGATCTCACGGTTCTTTGCCTGGTAGCTGTCGGAGCTGTATACTACATACTGAGAAGCGGGAATTTTTCGTTAGTGCTGGATCTGGAAAGACGGTTCAGAGATGTTCTGGATAGCCTGTTACTTGTAAGACCGCGTTTCAAAGAAATTCTGGCATACCCGCTTCTGGCTATTTCGATAAAGAACGGTTTCAAGTTCGAGGGAAAGCTTGGACCGTTGATAGTTGCCGGTGGTTCCATATCGGTCGTTTCAGTCGTTAATACTTTTTGCCACGCTACTGTTCCTCTCTGGACAGGTCTGCTGAGGAGTCTATACTCGGTGGCTTTTGGAGTATTGTTCACGCTGGCGCTCAACTGGTTTTCGAAGAAAAGCGGCAGCAATGTGAAAGAACTGGAAGGATCTTTGAACGTAGAAAGCAGAGAAGAGTCTAAATAACATCTTGAGTGAGGAGGGATTTAACATGAAAAAAGCGCTGCTGGTTTCATTTTTGATAGTCATGGCAGTTGTTTCCTTTGGAGTGGTAACGTACGATCTACAGAAGGTGATAATCGTTCCCGAAAAACCTCAGGGTACTCTCGAGGTTACGATTTGGCTTGACCGGGACAACGGATCTCTATATTACTCCGGCGAGGAAGTGAAAACGTACTTCAAAGTCAACAAAGACGCTTATGTGGCTATATATGACATAACTCCCAACGGAGAAATACAGTTGATCTTCCCCAACGGTTACGATAGAGACAATTTCGTCAGGGCAAATAGAAATTACACCCTTCCAACCGATAGCGCATCGACACGCTATAGATTGCAGCTGACGAGCGAAACTGGCGGAGGAAAGGAGATCTTCCAGATAGTGGCATCGACACAGCCACTGGGTTTTCTCGACGATCTCCTCAAGAAGGTTCAGAGCGGCGATATCTTCCCGAAAGCCAGCTCCAGTGCAGATGATTTCGTTGTTTCAAAGGTCATACCGGTCATCGACAAGCAGGAATACGCAGTTTCTACTGCCTGGTTCTACCTGGATATAATGCCGAACAAGGGATACGCCAGAATAACGACCACGCCTTCCGGCGCCATTCTGTACGTCGATGGAAAGAACATCGGAACGAGCCCGATCACTCTGGAACTGGACGAAGGCAACCATATAGTGACGGCTTACAGAGACGGTTACAAGACTGAAACGAGACAGTTCACCATCAGCGCCGGTAGAACTGTGGACATCAGGATCGATCTTCAGAAGCTGGTCAGCAACTACCAGCTGTCCATCGCAACGAATCCTTCGAGTGCCGACGTATATATCGACAACAGGTACGTGGGTCGCAGTCCGCTCAATCTGACGCTCGAAGAGGGAACCAAGAGTTTGCGGATCGAGAGGTCCGGTTACGAGACTTATTACGAGACCTTCCTGCTCGATCGTTCTCTTTCCAAGAACATAACCCTCAAGAAGATCGCCACCAATTATCAGCTTTCTCTCATAACCAATCCTTCGGGTGCAGATGTCTATATCGACAACACGTACATGGGTCGCAGCCCGCTCAACCTGACGCTCGAAGAGGGAACCAAGAATCTGCGGATCGAGAGGTCCGGTTACGAGACTTATTACGAGACCTTCGTACTCGACCGTTCCCTTTCCAAGAACATAACTCTCAAGGCGATCGTCACCAATTACCAGCTCTCGCTGATAACGAACCCTTCGAGCGCCGACGTATATATCGACAACACATACATGGGGCGCAGCCCGCTGAACCTGACACTTTCGGAAGGGACCAAGAACCTGCGGATCGAGAAGTCGGGTTACGAAACCTATTACGAGACCTTGCTGCTGGACCGTTCAATATCCAAGAGCATAACGCTTTCCCCGCAAATCAAGACCTACAAGCTATCGATTTCGAGTTCTCCTTCGAACGCCAGAGTCTATATCAACGGTACTTACGAAGGCATGACCCCGATAGCTTTGACGTTGAAAGAGGGAACATACACGGTTCAGCTTACGCTCGACGGCTACGAAGACTTCGTGACATCTGTCAATCTGGATAGAGATAGACAGGTGACCGCAACGCTCTACAGCAAGAAGGCCAGACTTTCGATCGAAACCGATCCCTCCAACGCTACCATCTATGTTGACAACTCATATGTCGGAAGATCTCCTATAACCATAGATCTAGATGCAGGAAGACACACGGTCAAGATCGAAAAGGCCGGCTATCTAACCGAGACCAGAGACGTAAATCTGAGCGCCGGTACAACATCGTCGCTGAAGGTAGTTATGCAGGAAGAGAAACCGGTCGCGAGAATAAACATAACATCAGATCCCAAGAACGCCAGGATCTTTATAAACGGTAAGGACTACGGAAGAACCGACCGCATTGTCGAGCTGGAACCCGGGTACTACGAAATAATAATCGTTCTTGAAGGTTATAGGGTGTCGATCACTTATCGCTACTTCGGAAAGGGAGATCACAACCTTTCATTTAATCTGACTAAAATCGATTGAGATCTCGATCGATATCCAGAAATAACCGGGGCTATTTAGCCCCGGTTATTTTTTTCAGTGCATTCTCTCCGATATCGATCCACTCGCCGGGTTTCATAGACTCCGGGAGTGAAAGACCGCCGATTCGGCTTCTGTGAAGTGCCCGCACCTCGTTTCCCGAAGCCTTTACAAGCCTTTTGATTTCGTGGAAACGTCCTTCGGTAAGTGTTATCTCGATCGAACTCTCTCCCATAACCCTAACCCTCACAGGTTTCGAAAACTCCCCACGACCTATGAGCAGACCACCACTCATGGCTTCGATCTGTTCAGGTGTTAGCGGCTTCACCGTCTGGACAAGATACTCCTTTTCGATCGCTTTTCTCGGAGAGATAACATGGTGTACGAACTGACCGTCGTTCGACAGTAAAGTCAACCCGGTGGAATCCCTGTCGAGTCTTCCGGCAACGGAGAGGTCGTGCGAAAACCTTTCCTTTACAAGATCGAAAACGCTCGGCCCCTCCGATTTCTCTCTGGAACAGACATAGCCGGCCGGCTTGTTCATCATGATATAAATCATTCCGAAAACGACCACTCTCTTTCCATCGAGTACAACACTGGCATTCTCTTCCACGTGAAGAGAGGGATCACGCACAATCATGCCATCAACGGAGACTTTTCCGCTCTTTATCAACGATCTACTGCAACTCCTACTAAGTCCTTCAAACTCTGAAATAAAGCGATCTATTCTCATAAATAGATTCTACACCAGTATTTCTTACATAACCAGGCGTTTGCTAAACCAGGGTAACGCGGTCAATGGTATAATCTTTACAAAAGAAAAAAGAGAGGGTGGATTCCTTATGAGAAAGGAGTGGCTTCTGCTTAAGCCCGACGATGAATCTGTGAAGAGACTCGTCGAGTTTCTGGGAATAGACACTTTTTTGGCCAGGTTGCTTGTTACAAGGGGCATAAAAGACGAAATCGAAGCTATGAAGTTCCTGAACCCCGACAAAACTATCCTGCACGATCCTTTTATACTCCAGGACATGACGGTTGCCGTCAGGACCATTATCGGCGCGAGAGACAGAGACGAGAGTATCGTGATCTTCGGTGATTACGATGTGGACGGTGTTACCAGCACCGCATTGCTTTATCTGGCGATGAAGAGAATGGGCTTCAACGTCAGCTATTACATACCGCTGAGACTCGAGGAGGGTTACGGTCTCAGCAGAGACGCGCTAAAAGATCTCCGTGACAGGGGTCACAGTCTCCTCATAACTGTCGATTGTGGAGTTACGTCGTTCGGTGAAATAGAGTACGCTAGAGAGATAGGATTCGACGTGGTCGTCACCGACCATCACGAGGTGAAGGATATCCTTCCTCCTGCGAACGCGGTGATCAATCCCAAGAGACCGGACGACTCTTATCCCTTCAAGGGACTGGCCGGTGTAGGAGTTGCCTTCAAACTTCTGGTGGCGTTGAACGAAACGTTGCGCTGCCCTATCAATCCCGAAGACTATCTAGACATAGTCGCCCTTGGAACTATAGCCGACATTGTACCGCTACGCGACGAGAACAGGTACATAGTGAGAGAAGGAACGGCGAAGATACAGAGTAGCCCTCTACTGGGGTTGAAAGCGCTCCTATCGTATCTGAGAATTCCTTCGGAAAACCTGACGGCACAGGATATTGCCTTCAAAATCGCACCCAAGCTCAACGCAGCCGGTAGAATGGATTCGGCCATAGTCGCGCTGGAGTTACTGATAAGCGAGGATATGGATTCTGCGATGAATACGGCCAGCAGACTCCTGAAACACAATCAGAACCGCCAGACGATCGAGGCCAAGATTTTTGAACAGACTTCCAAAGATCTGGAGATAAACCATCGAATGAGCAACGATTTCGCACTCGTCATCGATGGTGACAGCTGGCATCTGGGAGTACTGGGCATAGTTGCTTCAAGACTTGTCTCTATACACAACAAACCGGTCTTTCTCATTTCCACCAACGGACAGGACGGAAAGGGATCGGCCAGGAGTCCTTCGGGAGTCAGCATAATCAGCCTGTTGAACGAAGTCTCCTCTCTGCTCAGGGAGTTCGGCGGTCATGAAATGGCGGCCGGCTTCAGCATAGACAAAGAAAACATTCCAGAGTTTCGCAAGGCTATAAACGAGGCTTATATAAGGCAATACGGAAGGAAATTACCGGTCTTTAAGATAGATGTGGACGACGTATTGTCCCTCGATTCGATAACTCCCCACGTACTGGACAAGCTCGAGATTCTCAGACCGTTTGGACATTCGAATCCCGAGCCCAAGTTTCTGATAAAAGGGTTGAACATAGAAAAGGCCAAGACCTTCGGGAACGGAAGCGATCACGTGAAGATGGTCCTTCGATCGGGCGATAGAAAAACGCTGGCAATAGGCTACAACATGAGTTCCATGTTCGACGACTTCAAATACGTAAAACCCAATCTTTTGAAGGTGGACGCCGTCGCCTCGATAAAGAGTGACAACCTTTACGGACTTCAAAGTGTGAAGCTCTCGCTTTCCGATGTCAATCTGTACATAGACCCCGTCTTCGAAGAGGAAGTAAGGGACAAAAATTTCGTCTTCGAATTCATAAGGGACTGGAAGAATCAACAACCGGCTTCCCAGGTGAAGAACGACGTCTCGGCCTTGATTTCCGAACTCGAGAAGAAGCTCTCGCACAAATGCCCGGAATTCATGGATGTAAGCTCTAAGAGTCCCTGGGGTGCCTTCGGCAATATACGTTTGAAGAACCCCTTCCTTGCCCTCAGGATACTAAAAAACTACCAGAAAGGCTTGAAGACCTTCATAGTTTCGGCGATCAACGGAACGCTCGCGCACACTTACTACTCTCTACAGCATTACCTCGATGCGATCAAACCAGTATTTGCCAATTCTCTGTACAGGGGGAATCTCGAAGAGAGCGTGATCTTCGTTACCCTTCCCTTCTTCGTCGAAAACTTCGCGAAGATCTCGGAAACTGCCGGAGAGATTATATTCGACGAGCCAACCTACATTATCTCGGGTATATTCAAGGGACATCCCGACCTCGACAGCTTTCTGGGCTTGATAGATTCGGTCATAGACATATCGGGCTTCACCGGAAGCGTGTATTACGATGATCTCAAAGACTTCCTGGCCGACAGGAGAATCTCCCACGTGTATAAGCCCAACCCCATCAAAAAGGTAGGCATCATAGACAACAGGGGCTCCCGGAAAAAGGTCGAGCAAGTCATGTCTATCGTCGGTCATGGAGAAAACGTGGCCGTTATCGTCGATTCTCCACACAAGACGGTCACGCTGGCCAAATCGATGGGTTCGAGGCTTTCTCACGCCCTTCAAAACGGTGAGCTGATATTCTACAACTATATGTTGAAGGACTTCCAGAGATCGGTGATCTACTCGCTGGTCGAAAGGCAGAAGATAAGGGTTCTGATCACCACGCCCTCCAGCGACGGACTGGGAGTCACGCTGGGAAACTCCAACATCGTATTTTACAGCGCTCCGAGAAACTTTCTGGAGGTCCTCGATTCCGTCTCAACAAGGCCGGGTGAAGACTCCGAACTTTTCTTGAACCTCTCGTTCAACAAAAGCGATCTCCTCTCGAACACCAGCGAAATGGACAGGCTTTTCCCCACTATCGAAGAACTGGAAGCCGTCTATCAGGATTTGAAGGACGTGCTCCCCGCTCCCGAAAGAGATATAAGAAAGGCTTTGAGCTTCGAGGACGGGATCTCCAAGGTCTATCTTTCGATTCTGGAAGAGATGAACCTGCTGAATTACGATGGCAATGTGTGGTACAGCAGTTCGAATGGAGAACTGGATACTACTCTGGTCAAAAAAACCCTTAGATACAGAGAGGGTATAGCCGAAAAGAGAATGACGCGCTGGTTTGCCACAAAGCTTTCGACTATGACCACCAGGGGACTTTTGCGCAGTCTTACCAATTCCGAAGAGGTGCTGAGAGTTGGTTGAGACAGCGTGTCTGGACATCCTGCTTTTAATGCCTCTGGGAGCCGTTCTTCCTTCCATGAAAGCGTTGAGAGAAGCGGGAGTTGCCGCCAAACTCTTTCCCACCCCGCCGCAACGTTTTCCGGGCTGTTCAATATCTATTGCCATTTCTTCTGGCGATTTGGAATGTTGCCTCGAGGTTCTGGAGAGAAATGGTCTGGACCCGCTTTCAATAGCTCACTGCCATTCAAATCCCGTGAGAGAGTTTTATGAAGATACTGGGAATTGACTTCGGCACTGTGAGAATCGGTCTGGCGATCCAAATAGAAGGTATCGAGATTCCACTCGAGACGATAGAACACAGGGATTATCGCAAAAGCCTGAAGGAAATCTTCTCTCAAAGAGAGATAGATCTAACGGTCATAGGGCTGCCACTTTCTATGTCGGGTCGGTTCAACCAGCTGGCGATGAAAGTCGTTGCATTCGCCGAAAAAGTGAAAAAGATATTTCCGGGTAGGGTGATATTGACCGACGAAAGACTCACAACGAAATCCTCCGAAAGGATCGCAAAAGACAGTGGGCTGAGTTTCTCGACCCGGCGCGATATACTGAGCGCTATGGAAATACTGAGAAACTACTCTCGCGGAACCACAGTAAACTGGGAAGTTAGGGATCTCTTTCCCGTATGTCGTAACTTTCCGCCTATAGATGCCGGAAAAAAAGCGCTACTCTACGCGCCGCTCTCTTCAAAGATAGTGGGGCTCGATTCGACAAAAGAAATGGACGTCTATGTAGAAGATCCACAGATCTATCTCTCCTTCGTAAAAAAAGGCTTCAAACCGAAAAACCTTCTTGACGATATTGACTTCTCAACTTACGATATAATAGTAATCACTGAAGGTGATGAGCTGCCCGCTTCTAGCATCGAGCCGGCAGACAATTGTGCCGTGTACATGTGCTCGTGGCTCAACGGATAGAGCGCTGGACTCCGGATCCAGAGACTGTGGGTTCAAATCCCACCGAGCACGCCATAGAACAGCGATATTCGAGAAATTATCAGGAACCGTCTCTCCGGGAGTCCGCCCGAGACTACGTCAATAGGATTGCTATTGTCGGTTACTATCGACCGCAGAAGATGGGCTTTTTCTGTTTTTTCTTTCAAAGACGGCGAGAAGGTAAGAGAGAAAAACCCCCAGCGCCACTCCTGGAATCAGCAACGATAAACGCGTAGCTTCACCGGTCCTGGTGAGAAGGTCGGGAATGGAACCAATCATCAGGCCGAGCAAAAATGAGAAAGTCTCGTTTTGACGTTTTTTCATCAACGACTTCAGAAGTTTGCTTATGAAAACTATCCCCCCAACAACTCCCAGTCCTATGAAAAGTATTATCAACAGGTCGCGGTCGTTGAGGGCCGATATTGCCCTTGAGTACTCACCCATCAAGAGCAGCACGAAGGCCCCGCTGAGTCCGGGGAGAACCATGGCCGCCGCACCCACGAATCCGGCGAGCAAATCGTACAGAAAGGCTGTAAGAGAATGGGTCAGGAGTGCATCGTCCCCGGGTCTGGCTCCGGAAAAGGCCATAGTCAGCACCAGGACCGCACCGACCGCGAAACATATAGCCGAGGCGGGGGTGAACTTCTTTATATTTTTCAGCACTACCGGGATACTTCCCACCACAAGCCCGCAGAAGATTCCGTACATCAACGAAGGGACATTTGTAAGAGACAGCTCGATGAGACCGGAAAAGGCGAGCAGTCCAATAATTATCCCGGCGAAGAGCTGTACAAGGAACATAAGCTGCTTCTTTTCGAATTTGAATTCGGAAAGAGAAGCGACAGCACCAACAAACCTCTCGTAAAGACCTCCGAGCAGCACAACAGTGCCGCCGCTGACTCCCGGTATGAGATTTGCAAGACCCATGATGACTCCGATCGTAATCACATAGAACATACTCCACCTCCGAGATAGAAAGATTATATAACCTTCAACTGCCAGTTTGAAGCTATGAAGTGATTTTATTACTGCTATATTTTGTCGGAATATGTTATAATGTTGACAAATAATACCCACTTTGGAGGGATCGAATTGGATTTACTCGATATAAAGGAATTGAGAGCCACACTCAGAGAAGATGGAAAGGAGATCTTGAAAGGAGTCAATCTAAAAGTCAGGGCCGGCGAGCTTCACGCAATAATGGGTCCCAATGGGAGTGGGAAGTCCACTCTGGCAAATGTGGTGATGGGAAACCCCAAATACGAAATCACGTCCGGCAAAATTCGCTTTAAGAACAAAACTATCAACGATCTCTCCGTCGATCAAAGGGCCAGGCTGGGTATATTCATGTCCTTTCAGTATCCTCAGGAGATAAGCGGGATTCGACTTCGCAGTTTCTTGATGTCGGCCTCACACAACCTGAAAAATGACGAGTCGATCTTGAAGAAGAGCAGAGAACTCGAAAAGCTGGCCGACGAGATAGGCATAAGCAGAGAGTTCATAGACAGGTATCTCAACCTCGGCTTCTCCGGCGGAGAGAAGAAGAAGACAGAGATCATGCAGATGCATTTTTTAAAACCCGTTCTGGCAATCCTCGACGAGATCGACTCAGGTCTCGATGTAGATGCCATTAGGTCCATAGCCGCTTCTATAAAAAGTTTCAAGTCCCCGGAAAACGGCGTGATCCTTATAACCCATTACGAGAGACTCCTAGAGTATATCGAGCCCGATTATGTTCACATATACGTGGACGGTTCAATAGTCATGACAGGCGGTCCCGAACTGGCAAGAGATATTGAAGAGAGGGGCTATGAAAGGGACTGGAAAGCTTTCAGGGAGGCGTAAGTATGGATAAAGATCTCTTTCTGGACAGCTCGAGATTCGATTTCATTTCCACGACCGATTACAGCTACATAAGCCAAAAGGGGTTCGATGAGGATCTTATAAGACAGATATCGACGAATAAAGACGAGCCGGAATGGATGCTTCGGAAAAGACTGGAGTCCTTCGAAATATTCGGCCGCTCGAGAGAGCCCGGCTTCGGGGTGGGAGTGGGGGATCTAGATCTCTCAAGCATAGTCGCCTATCTAAAGCCCGGTTCCGGGCGCAACAGATCCTGGGAGGAAGTGCCGAAGGAGATAAGGGAAACCTTCGAAAAGCTCGGAATACCCGAAGCAGAAAGGAATTCTCTGGCCGGAGTTGGCGCTCAATACGATTCCGAAGTGGTCTATCAGAACATAAAAAAGAATCTCGAGGAGCTCGGGATAATTTTTCTCGACATGGAAACAGCCGTGAAAGAATATCCCGAATACGTGGAGAAATACTTCATGAAAGCTGTAACTCCCTCAGATCACAAATACGCCGCCCTTCATGGCGCCGTCTGGAGCGGAGGCTCCTTTGTGTACGTTCCGAAAAACGTTGCCGTACCTCTGCCTTTGCAGGCATACTTCAGAATGAACATGGCAAGCTCAGGGCAGTTCGAGCACACCCTGATCATCGCCGACGAAGGTTCTAACCTCCAGTTCATAGAAGGCTGTTCTGCTCCCAGATTCAATGAACTGAACCTGCATGTCGGCATGGTGGAAATCTTCGTCTTAAAGGGGGCGAAGGTCAGGTACTCAACCATACAGAACTGGTCGAAGAATACGTACAATCTCAACACAAAGCGCGCGATAGTTGAAGAAGACGGAACTATGGAGTGGATATCCGGTTCGCTCGGAAGTATGAAAACGATGCTCTATCCGGCGACCATTCTCAAAGGGAGGAGAGCCAGAGCTGAACATCTGGGTATAACTTACGCTGGCCCAGGGCAGCACATGGATACCGGTTCAAAAGTGATCCATCTGGCTCCGGAAACCAGTTCAATGGTCGACGTCAGAAGCATAAGCGTCGGCGGTGGATGGGCCTTTTACCGTGGAGCCTTAAAGATTTCTCGCCAGGCCGATAACGCGAAATCCTCGGTTCAATGTACCGCACTCATGATAGACAACGATTCCAAGTCAGACACAGTTCCGATTATAGAAGTTGAAAGCGATTCGGCCAACATCGGCCACGAAGCCAAAATAGGCAGGATAAGCGAGGAACAAGTATTCTACATGATGAGCAGGGGACTTTCCGAAACGCAGGCCAGATCGATGATCGTTAGAGGATTCATGGAACCGGTTTCCAGGGAGTTTCCGGTCGAATATGCGGTGGAGTTGAACCGTTTGATTGACCTGGAAATGGAAAGCAGTATCGGATGAGGTGCCATATGGAGAAGACTTTGAACCTTGAACACAACAACTACAAAATGGTCTCGCCACTCAGGCGGGAACTAGAAATTCCGGATTACGGTGACCGCGATTTCCTCATCTCATCCGAACCTCTTGGAAATGCCATGTCGGTTTTCGTGAGCAACCGGTATTCCGAATACAGAAAACTCGCTTTTCCTCTCTGGAAGAGGGTCGATATAAGCAAGATGGTACTTCCGCCTGTCTCTGGGAAAAACGGAAAACACTATCCAGATCCATACGTGAAACCGATTAAGTGGCTTACCAGCGAAGAAGTTGAACTACTGGATAATCTGGATTTCGAGGGATCTGACAGGAAGCTGTTGCTCCTGGGAGATATCTTTTTCGATACCGGTTACTTCGTTTCAGTCCCTTCCGGAATCCATCTCAAAGAACCTTACATATTCAACAGAGAGGAGATGAATTCAAGCATTTCAAGCAATCTCTTCGTAGCAGGAAAAGGTTCAAAGATGAAGATAGTACTGAACTCGACCGGACGGGGAAAGTGGTCTCTTCAGAACAACCGGTTTCTTCTGAAGAGAGAGTCCTCCATAGACCTGCTGGTCGTCAACGGCCTCTCCAAAAGCGATTTTAGTTTTTTGAACAATTTCTACCTGCTCGAGGCCGGTGCCCGCTTGAACGTGTATGAAGTTTCTTACGGCGGCGGGGTTCTTGCCAGTTACCACATGGGAGTCGCCGCCGGCGAAGAATCCCGAACGGTGTTCGAACCGGTCTTCATGGCTTACGGAGACTCGAAGATCGATTTACAGTACATCGCGCGGGTAAAATCGGCCCGATCGCAGGCGATCATAGACGGCACCGGTGTGGTGATGGACAGGGGCCACTCCATTTTCAGAGGAACGGTAGATCTTAAAAAGGGTTCGAGGGGAGCCACAGGTAAGGAGCACAGCAGTGTGATGGTACTATCCCGCGAGGCCAGAACGGATGCCATACCCTCCCTTCTGGTCGATGAAAACGAAGTGAACGCGTCTCACGCCGCAACGGTCGGATCGCTGGACGAGGAAAAGATCTTTTACCTCATGTCGCGCGGACTGACCAGGGAAGAGGCCCTGAAGTTCATAATCAAAGGGACTTTCGACCCCGTGCTTGGAAAAGTTGTGGAACTCTTTCCCGATCATTCGAGAGGGTTGGACCGTGTTTTCGCCTGAAGATCTGAACGGTTATTTCAAGGGACTCAAAGGAGACTTCCCCATATTCTCGCACGACCCTTCGCTGGTTTATCTGGACAGCGCCGCCACAACCCAGAAACCGTTGGCCGTTCTCGCAGCGGTCAGGGATTTTTACGAAAGGAACAATTCGAACGTTCACAGGGGCGTTTATCCACTGGCCGAAGCGGCTACCGAACTGTACGAATCCAGCAGAAGAAGGTTGAGCGGCTTCGTGGGCTGCTGGCCTGGCGAGTTGGTCTTCACCAAAGGTTCGACCGAAGGTCTCAACGTACTCGCCTCTTCCCTCTCCATCAGTGGAGATTACGACACCTTCATCGTACCGGTCTTCGAACATCACAGCAATTTCGTCCCCTGGCAGTATCACGCCAGGAGAAATGGATTACGCTTCATACCGCTCCCGGTAAGACAAAACTCTCTCGATATGTCGCTGGTGTACGAGACTCTCCAGCAAATGGACGGCAGATTCGTCTTCTCTCTGGCCGGTCTGGTTAATTCAACAGGTTATAGACCTCCTTTCGAAGAGATAGGATCACTCGTTCATTCGGCCGGCGGGGTCATGGTGCTCGACAGCGCCCAGCTGATTCCGCATGAGAAGTTTTCTTTCGGCGAAAGCAACGTCGATTTCCTCGTCTTCTCCGGTCACAAGATGCTCGCCGAAACAGGTATAGGCTGCCTCGTCGGCAGAGAGAAACTTCTGGGCGAACTGAATCCCTTTGTTTTCGGCGGCCAGATGATTGACATGGTTGGAAAGGAGGAGACGACTTTCGCCGAAGGGGTCGCGAAATTCGAAGGCGGTACCCAAAATATCTCCGGTGCGATCTCAATGATGGCTGCCGTCGAGTATCTGGAAAACGCCGGAATGGAGAGAGTCAGCGCCCATGTTTCTAATCTGGTTGCCATGGCAAGAGAGAAAATCGAGGCCATCGGTGGTTACAGAATCCACAGCCCCGAATCCAGCAGAGCGGTTATTACTTTTACTCACAGCAGGGTACATTCTCACGATATCGCCGAGTTCCTGGGAAGAAAAATGAACGTCGCCCTGAGGAGTGGTCATCACTGTTCCCAATTGCAGATGAAAGAGCTTGGAGTCGTCTCGGCCTGCAGGGTTTCCTTTTACCTTTACAACACATTCGAAGATGTAGATAGACTCGCAGATTCTCTTGAAGAGGCCGGGAGGTGGTTCGATGAGTTTCGATGATATCTATTCCGATTTCATAATGCACCATTACAGAAACTCCGGTCATAGAGGCATCGACAAAGAGAGCGACCTCATGGAAAAGGGGGCGAATCTCTCGTGCGGAGACGAGATAACTCTCTTTGTACGAATGAAAGAGGGGAAGATAACCTCTCTAGCTTTCGACGGCCACGGCTGCGCCATAAGTCAGGCATCGGCTTCGGTAATGGCAGATCTTCTCGAAGGAAAGACCCTGGAAGAGGCCCGGAAGACGCTGTCCAATTTCAGTAAAATGCTGCGAGGTGAAATCTTTGACGAAAATCTTCTTGGAGACGCTGTCCTTTTCGAAAGACTCAGAGAGTATCCGATGAGAATCAAGTGCGTCTCTCTAGCATGGAAGACGGCAGAGAGGGCGCTGATGAAATAAAAAAGACCGGTGCTTCACACCGGCTATACTCTGCGCTGAAGTAACCCTTCACAGCGATTATACACTTAATCGATCAAGTAAATCAATCTTTTTCTTCTTTTTCTTTGAGATACTCCATGAGTTTTTCTTCATCGTTTCTGAAGAAGTACTCTTTCGGATCCTCCGCCATCTTTGAAACTTCTCCAAGAAGCGATCCAAGAGCTTCTTCAAGCTCCAGCCTCTCGGAGACGTCGAATTCTTCGTGAAGGATTCTATTCAAAGTCGCCTCGTCGATCTGATCGATGTTTCTGCTCTGTATAGTTTCCATGAATCTTCCAAGCAGCTCCTCTATCCTGTCCATTCAAACCTCCTTAAACTAGCAGCTTCAAGTATTCTTTCAGGTTTTCGTCGTTCGTATCCAGTTGATCTATTGTACCTTTTTCCAGCGCTGAAAGCATTGATAGAACGAATCCTTCGATATCCTCGATACCCGATTCATCTATCGTATCGATGTCTATGGGACCCTCTTCCAGAAGTTTCGTAATGCGCAATCCCAGCTGGAAGTCGAGATCTCGTATCTCTTCAAGATACTCGTCCAGAAAGAGTTCTAGATTGAAAGCCATTCCCGACCGCCTCCATCGCAAAACGTGCAGCAGTATTCTGAAAACGGCCGTCGTAGTACCAAGTCCAGAAATCAGGAAAGCCATCGAATAAGAGAGCAGATCTCTCCGGGAGGGGAGGTCAAGAAGCGTTTTAAGGATTGAAACATAAACGCCTGCCTCTCCCAGCGATGCAATCCTGGAGGTTTCGGGAATCATTCCCATCTGAAAAGAGGTCGTTCTCTCTCTCATTCCGGCGATATCGAACTTCATCAGGTGATTTATCAGTGATCCAATGTCGAGTCTTCCCTGCGTAACTAAGCCTCCCGCCTCTCTGGAGATCGTACTTTTGTCGATATCGGCAAGAGTTGAAAGGTAGGCGGCCTGCGTGATCGGGTTGTCGAACACCAGTCCGGCAATGGCTTTCCCTTTTGCAAGGCCTCTGTGGAAAAGTACAGTGTTCTTCAGTTCAGAGTAATCGCCCTTCTCAAGATATTTCAGGGCCTTTTCGTACCGACCGAGCATATCGAGAATTCTCACGAGCAGAAAGAGGGCCTTTTCATCGCCGGTATGGAAGTAGTACTCCTCACAATGCTCCAGCGCCTCGTCGAGTAACCCCAGGTTCTTTTCGGCTATCGCCTCTTCGTAGAGGACATCGACCTCCCCGGAAATTTCGTGAGCCCTTCGTAAATCTTCAAGGCTAGCCCAAAGCTTTCCCTGCCGCGATCTCGAGAAAGACCTGTTGTAGAAACATTGCCAGCGATTCTCGATGGCAATACATTCGTCGAAAACCTTTTCGGCCTCTCCGAACCTCTGGAGTTCGTTGAGAACCACTCCCTTTCTTAAAAGAATCTCGGAATACAGCGAAAAGGAGCGGGGAATACTGTTCATTATTTCCATCGCCTGGCCGTATTCTCCAGAAGAGATGTAGGTATCCACGATCCCCAGAAACGGGAGGGCAAATTTTCCCTCGGATTTTTCTATCGATTGTAGAAAATAATTCGCTGCTTCTTCGTAGTCGCCGTTCGACCGGAGCAGTTTTCCTATCTCGTAAAAGCCAACGTAGAAATCGGGATTCATCTCTACAGATCTTTTGAGTTCTATTTCACAGAGTTCGCCGTTTCCTGTCTGTCTGTAGTAAAGACCCTTGTAAAAATGGTACCTGTAATCTCTTGAAATCTTTGCCGCATCTTCGAGAAAGCCGAGCGATCTCTCCAGTTCGTTGTCGCCAATAGCTTTCTTGAAAGCTTCATAGCAGTAGAATTGCAGGTATGAGCCGTAATAATCGTCCGGTTCGTTGATGTAGTGGGCTTTGAGGCCTCGCAGAACTACTTCGAGCTCGATCTTGTCTCTGTCGATCGCCAGAGGTAGGTCTTCGGCCAGTATGGGGAGCCTGACCGGAAGATTGTTAAGCTTTGCCATCTCTGGCTTCAACGGAAGATAAATGATCACAGTTTTTCCTTTCAATATCTCACCCGCAATCTCTATTATCGTTTGCTACAAAGTCGCACATATTGTATAATACCAGAAGAGCGTTGGAAAGATACAGGAGGTATTTAGATGGTAGTTCTTGCTTATGTTTTGATATCTCTGCACGTAGCCATAAGCGTAGCGCTTGGCGTTGCAGTCATGATGCAGATGTCGAAGTCCGCCGAGCTCGGCGGTGCCTTTGGTGGTGGAGCTTCCCATACGATGTTTGGAAGAAAGAAGGGTCTCGACACGATGGGTAAGATTACCCTTGTACTTGCGGTCGGCTTCATGGTTAACAGTGTACTGATCGCTTTCGTTGTGTCCAGAGCCTTTCCTGGTTAAGGTGGTTTGATTGCAGACTCCTGAAGACCAGTTCAAGGAACTTTCAAAAAACCATGTTTCTCTGATTTCGGAGAAAGAACTGCTGGAAAAATTCTCCAAAAATCGACCTCTAAGGGTGAAGCTGGGTGTGGATCCGTCGAGGCCAGATTTGCATTTGGGTCATGCCGTGGTTCTCAGAAAATTGCGGCAGTTTCAGCAGTTCGGTCATCAAGTCGTCCTGATAATAGGGGATTTCACCGCCAGGATCGGTGACCCCTCTGGCCGATCGAAGACGCGTCCGATGATCTCGAAGGATGAAGCGAAAATCAACGCTATATCCTACAGCAAGCAGGCCTTCAAAATCCTCGATAAGGATTTGACGGAGATATGCTTCAATTCGCAATGGCTGGATGCTCTCAATTTCGAAGACGTCATAAGGTTATCGGCGAAGTACACAGTGGCGAGGATGCTCGAAAGACACGATTTTGCGAAGAGATACTCCGACAATGAACCGATAGCTATAGCCGAGTTCCTTTACCCTCTCGCTCAGGCTTACGACTCCGTTTTTGTGAAGGCCGACATTGAAATAGGGGGAGACGATCAGTTTTTCAATCTGGTCGTAGGCAGAAAGATCCAGGAGGAGTACGGTCTGGAACCGCAGGCGGTACTGACTGTACCCCTCATAGAAGGCACCGATGGAAATCTGAAGATGTCCAAGAGCTATGACAACTACATAGCCTTCGAAGATACGCCCAGGGACATGTTCGGGAAGCTGATGTCTATACCGGACACCCTGATAATGAAGTACATGAGGCTTCTCACGGACAAAAACGACGAAGAGCTCAGGGATGCAGAAGAGTGCCTCAAGTCAAGAACCGTCAACCCCAGAGATATCAAAATGGAACTGGCCAGGGATATAACCGCCCAGTTTTATGATGAGGAAACCTCTAGAGCCGCTCTTGAGGAGTTTATAAAGATCTTCCGTCACAAAGAGGTGCCGGAAGAAATGCCCGAAATAAGACTCGATACCGGCAGTGTTTCCGTTGTCGATCTTCTCGTGAAGTATGCTAATATTTCTTCAAGAAGCGAAGCAAGAAGGCTCCTGGAACAGGGTGGTATAAAATTGAACGAGAAAGTGATCGAAGATGTTTACGCTGTTCTGGACCCCTCGGACGGAGATGTTTTGAGAATAGGAAAAAAGCGTTTCTATCGCCTTGTTAAGTGC
>NZ_DAOSEH010000025.1:0-27209 GCF_035363035.1 Mesotoga sp.
AGATTTCCGCCTTTAAGAGAAGACTCGACAAGAAGAGAGGTATCCGTAAAAGACCCTGAGAGACTTTTATGAGATATGAGATAGAGGAAGGGAGCAGAGCTCCCTTCTTTCTATTGATAGTAGATCTTTAAGGCCACAATCGAGAGCAAGATGGAGATAAAAAGAGTTATAAAAGCAGGATCGCCTAAAATGACTTATAATTGGAAGTAGAAGCTGTTAATTGGAGGTTGATCATATGTACTTTCTCGAAAGAGTTATGGCCGTTCCCAGATTACCGGAGAAACTGGCCAGACTGGAAGAGCTGGCCAGAAATCTCTGGTGGTCATGGAATTACGATGCGCAGGAGATGTTCAAATACATGGATCCGGAAATGTGGTACCAGGAGAAACGGAGTCCCGTCCGTTTGCTCAGGAGGATAAAACAGGAGAGACTGTACGAACTTGAAGAGGACAGACAGTTCCTGGCTATGTACGAGAACACTCTCAAAAACCTCGACCAATACATGGGCAACGAAAACACCTGGCTCGAGAGGAACCATCCCGATCGCAGGGAGAGATGCGTGGCCTATTTCTGCGCCGAGTACGGTTTTCACGAATCCTTCCCCATATATTCGGGCGGATTGGGAATACTGGCGGGCGATCACCTAAAGACGGCCAGCGACATGGGACTCAACTTCGTCGCCGTCGGTCTTCTTTACAAGAACGGCTATTTCGAGCAGAGAATCGACGAATCCGGCTGGCAGCAGAACATATACAGTCGCTACGACTTCGAGGACTTTCCGGTCGTGCCCGCAGTGGATGAAAACGGAGACGAGGTTTATATAAACATTGATCTGCCCGGTAGGAAGTTGTGGGCCAAGATCTGGAGGGTGCAGGTCGGAAAGACTGCCCTCTTTCTGCTGGATACGGATATTCCGCAGAACGAGGCAGAAGACAGGAAGATAACCTCCAACCTCTACGGAGGCGACAGAGAGATGCGTCTCAAGCAGGAGATACTTCTGGGAATCGGTGGTGTGAGGGCTCTGAGAGTACTGGGGATCAACCCCGAGCTCTGGCACATGAACGAGGGACATGCCGCCTTTCTCTCTCTGGAGAGGATTAGGGAGTACGTCCAGGGGAAAGGGCTGGACTTCGCCACGGCCGTGACACTGGTGAAGTCTGGAAACGTCTTCACAACGCACACACCCGTTCCAGCCGGTAACGACGCCTTCGACCTGGAGACAATCGAGCGGTATTTCAGAGGCTACTGGGAGAAGATGAAGACCAACCGGGAAGAGTTCATGGAACTCGGACTGGAAAAGTTCCCCAACGGTGGCCAGCATTACAGCATGACGGTTCTCGCCCTAAAACTCTCGACGGCCTCCAACGGAGTCAGTGAACTCCACGGGAAGGTTAGTCGGAACCTGTGGAATCATATCTATCCCGACCTGCCGGCCGTAGAAGTTCCCATAACTCACGTGACCAACGGCGTGCATATATGGACCTGGTTGAACTCTACGCTGGTCAAGCTACTCGACCGTTATCTGCCTGACGACTGGCACGAAAGGGTGGACGACCCGGAGGTCTGGGAAAGGGTGGACGATATACCGCCCGAAGAAATCTGGCAGCTTCACCTGGCTTTGAAATCACGGACTAAGAGTTTCCTTCAAACAAGGCTGAAGAGACAGCGAAGAAGGTTAGGAGAGACTATAGAAGATCTGATGGAAGTCGACGAAATACTTCCCGAGGACGTTCTCACCATTGGTTTCGCCAGGCGGTTCGCAACCTACAAGAGGGCAACCCTCATATTCAAGGACGTCAACAGGCTGAAGTCTATTATCTCCAGCTCCGAGAGGCCGGTTCAGTTCGTTTTCGCCGGCAAGGCCCACCCGGCGGACGATCCCGGCAAGGAGCTCATAAGAAAGCTGTACGAGATCTCCAGGACCCCCGAATTCAAGAACAGAATCATCATCGTCGAGAACTACGATATGAACATCGCGCGCCATCTGGTCAGCGGAGTGGATATATGGCTGAACACACCCCGGAGACCCCACGAAGCCAGCGGAACGAGCGGAGAGAAGGCAGGCATGAACGGCGTTCTCAACTTCAGTGTAATGGATGGCTGGTGGGTGGAAGGTTACGATGGAAACAACGGCTGGGCTATCGGTGACAACAGGGATTACCAGGACCACGAACTCCAGGACCGCATAGATTCCGTTTCTATATACAGCGCTCTCGAGAAGGAGATCGTTCCGCTCTACTACTCGAGGGATGAGAAAGGAACGGCTGTGGAATGGGCCCAGAGGATGAAGGACTCGATAAAGGAGATTGGCAAGAGGTTCAATACGCAGAGAATGCTGGCCGATTACGCGGAGAAACTATACTTCCCGGTGATCGATCTCTTCGACGAAGTTCAAAAGAACGACTTCAGACTTGCGAAGAACGTCTCGGGATGGAAAGAAAAGTTCAGCGCGAGCTGGAACGCTATCAGGATAAAGCCGAACATACAGGTCGAGTCCACGACCAGATCGATAAAAGTAGGGCAGGAGGTATCGCTCTCGGCCAACATCTATCTCGGAACGATGGATCCGAAGGAGGTTCTCGTCGAGATTTTCGTCGCTAGAATGGACGATAACGGCGAGATGATCAATTTCAAACTCTATCCCATGAGTCTGATAAAGGAAGATGTACACGGCGAGTATATCTACGGTGGAAAGTTCACCATTCCAGAGGAAGGGAAGCTGGCCTATACGATAAGGGTCGTTCCCAACCCCGATCACCTTCCCGATCGGTACTTCATACCACTGGCAAGGTGGATCTCATAAAAAACCCGCCCTCGAGGGCGGGTTTTTCAATTACCGGAGGAAAAGTCGCTGAGAGTTCTTTCAAAATCTCCCGGGGTTATCTCACCCCAGACTAGAGCTTTATACAAACCTGGAACGGCTTTTATAGCTTCAAGTTCCTCTTCCAGAAATACCCTTCTTCTGGGATCGTACAGTTCATCGATAATCAATTCTGTAGATTCAGGACCTGAGCTAATCATGCCGATGACAGCGTTGTAAACCTCTGTGATTTCGCCTTCCCTAAGACCTAGCTTCTGCAGCTGTTCGAAAATCTCGTGATTCTCGTTTCCTTCGGCGATCATCTTGAGAACCATATTAACGTAATCAGGGAATGTCATCGGTAATTCAGGCACCTCCTATCATGTCTCTGAAACGCAGTGCGTTGTGGACCGCTCTTCCCAGATGACAATTGTTGAAAAACACGAACACTTCCAGTCCGTGTCCATGAAATTCTAGCACATCCAGGGCAAAACTTCTCAGATCATTCTCGGAGTAATCGTAGTTGTACCTTTCGCTCCCCTCGCTTTCAAACCAGCCGGGATTCCTCCCGTGGAATCGGAAATACGCAACGTTTCTTCTCTGTCTGGGCAAATAAGGAAACAGGCCGGCTATAAGCGGTTCATCAACCACCGCTGGGACGGCATCGATCTTCCCGAGAAATTCGAAGCTCTCTTCTCCAGCCCAGCTATCGTGTCTGAACTCAACGACGAGCCGGTTCTCGCCGGAGTCAAAGATCTTCGATAATCTCTCCAGATAGGCCATATTATCTTCACTCTTCTTGAAAGACCAGGGGAATTGAAAGAGTATCGGTCCAAGCCTGCCTTCCTCTCTCATGGGAGAGAGTGCGCCCAGAAAACCGACAGCGAGTTCCATGAGATCGGCCGAAGGCGCCTTCCACAACTCGTGCGTGATTTTGCCCGGCGCTTTGACCGCGAAGACCATCTCTCCGGCGATCTCTCTCAACATGCCGGTTATGGTTTTGTAAGAGGGCATCCGGTAGTAAGTGAAATTCAGCTCGACGGCGTTGAACTTCCATACATTGTGGTAATACCTCAGCATCTGCGATGACACTAGCCCTTTTGGGTAGGCCGTACCTATCCAGTCGGGGAAGGAGTAACCGCTCGTGCCGATATGGATCACTAAAGCTCCTCTATTATGTAAACAGGATCGTTGTTGTTAAGTATTGCGGCGTTGGCCTCATCGACATCGACATGGAACTCGAGGGCGTACGTCGGGTGAACCCTTATCAAAACGTCATCGAAGATCGTCTTTCTGGTACCGTCACCCTTACAGTAGACCATCACTATATCTTTGTCCTTGACACCGTAAACCAGGGAATCTTCCGGAGTCATGTGAATGTGCCTCTTGGCCAGCATAACCCCGGACTTCAACACGATCGTCCCCTTAGGTCCGACGACGGTCAGTCCCACAGTGTTTTCGTGGTCGCCGGAATCCTTTATGGGAGGTTTTATACCAAGGGCGAAGGCATCGGTTCTCGACACTTCGATCTGTGTCGCCTTTCTCGCCGGTCCCAGCACTCTGATTCCTGTCAATGAACCCTTCGGTCCCACTATTATTACTTTTTCATCACAGGCGAACTGCCCGGGCTGGCCCAGATCTTTGATCGGAGTCAACTGGTGACCCTTCCCGAAGAGGATCTCGATGTCCTCCGCACATAGATGGATATGTCGATTCGAAACGCCGGCCTTTATTGCGGGCTCTTTTAATTTCACTGAAACACCTCCAGAATTCTCTATCTCTTGAATTTCTTCGGACCTACCAGGCCCTTTCTAACTGTTAATCTAACACTTTCCGGTAACGTTACAGATAAACTCACGGGACCTTTTGCTATATTTATCCACCCCAGACCATTCACGTGTAACTCCTGGCCAGTTTTCAGAGAGTATCGCTCTCTCTTCCATGTCAGCGCGGACCTCGCCGAACCGGTGAAGGGTGGCTTCAGGAAACTCCCGAACCACGAGTCCCACTGTGCATCGGCGATAGAGGAGTTAGTTTCGTGGATCGAGACGCTTTCCGGCATGAAGAGATGGAATATACCGACCGGATCGCTGTTGTTGACCGCGTCGATCCTTACGAAACCGCCAGCGAAGACCGTCCGCTCGCTGTGAAACTGCATCGTGTAGCGTTCAAGCTTCTTGCGCGGGAGAAGAACGCTCTGGTCGGAGACGCTCAAAAGATCGCTCACCCTGTCGCTCGTAAAAACGCCGGGGGTATCGTAGACGGTTATTCCGGCCCTCTCCAGGCGTTGTGGAGTGACTTCCAGGGTCGTTCCGGGGAAACGGCTCACCGTTATCTCGCTCGAGCGGGTGAGAGCATTCAGCAGCGAGGATTTGCCCACGTTGGTCACACCGACGGCGGTGTAATTCTCCCCGTTCTCTTTCAGATAAGCGTAGAGAGAGTTGATCCCGTATCCGTTCAGGGACGAGGCGAGTCTCACCCTCCTCTCGGGTACCTTCAACATGTCGATGGCCCAGATCTTTATCTCTTCGATCTTCACCTCGAGGGGTAGGAGGTCAACTTTATTCAGTACGTAATGTACCCTGTGATCGGTCAGGAGCGAGAGAATATCTCCGCGAAACGTCCCGTTGAAGTCCGACAGATCCATCACGTACAGTATGTCTCCGGTTGTTTTCAAATACGCCTTCAAATTCTCTAGCGAGTGAACGAGATTGTTCTCCGCATCGAGTCTGCCGTAATGTTTCATGGAGAAACAGCGTTTGCAGAGTACCGGCCTGCCATCACTCAACCTTTCGTTCAGAACCTTTTCGGATATGTAGCCCGGACCGGTTTCATCGACCGTCTGGAGTTCAACACCGCACCCTTTACACTTCATCTGTCCATAGCCTCGACGCTAGGGTGTTTCTTCATGTTTTTGAGAAGCATCCTTTCCACTCTCCTGACCAGTCTGGTCCAGAAAAACTCTCTCTCGCTGAGAGGTTCGGTCTTTATGGTGTAGGCTCCAAGAAGGTTGCCCATGATTATATCCGTGAACAGCTGATCTCCGACCACGATCGTCTGGTAGGGAGGAATCTCCAGATCTTTCAAAACTTTCTTCGCCTTGAAAGTCAACGGTTTTCTGGCCCTGCTGAGAACCTTTATCGTCGCAAGCTCGTCGTCTATCTTGCCAAGGCGGCCTTTCTTTCCGTTGGATACAAGCACGATATTCATACCCAGTCTCTCTATCCTGCTTAGCAGAAGCTTCTTTTCCCTTGAGACGGTACTGGCACCCCATTCTTCCAGAGTGTTGTCGAAGTCGAAGAGAATCAGCCTGTAACCCGATTCCTTCAGAGAATCGAAGTCTATGTCCATAACGTTATTGGCGAATCTGTGGGGCGTAGCCAGGCGGTTTATCCTGAAAATCCACCCTACAGTGAAAAAGAAAAGGAGGTACACACCAATGGAGATTCTTGCCATCACTCGTTTGTACCACTTCTGGGAGATATCCACGATAGGTGATACCAATATCGAGTACATTCCCATACGGTTGCCGGCTATTATGTCAGTGAAGAAGAGATCTCCGATTATAACGGTTTTTTCCGGTTTAGATTTCATCTCGCTCAGAACCCTTCTCAGCTCTTTGGTACCAGGTTTTCTCATCGAATGGTAAACCTTGAGCTGATTGCCGAAGATCTCTTTGAGATTTCTGACCCTCGATTGCGGTCCGTTGGTCACCACTCCGACTTTCATGCCCGACTGTATCAGGCGGTCTATCACTTCCTTATTTCTCATATCGAAAGGTTCGCGCCAGACGGCGATGGTATTGTCGTAGTCGAAGAGAATGGTGTTGTATCCAAGTCGCTGGAGCCGGTTGTAGTCGATCTCCCTCACGTTCTCTGCCTTTTCTTTGGGAACGGCGTTATCAAGTATGTCCAGGATTCTCACGTATTTCCACCACTTCAAGATCGATTTTCTTCTTTATACTCTCCAGAAAATTCATTACCTCCTCCAGCAAATCACCCGGAACGATTATCTTTAGAAAACCGTCGTCGGTTACATGTCTTATGTTCAGGAGGTTGTCTTCCGCCTCGGCTATGTAACAGAGGACGTGAATGTCCTCCGGCCTTATCCTTACGAAGAGATCGTACTCCCTGGGTCCTTCGTTCATTGAACACCTCTACTAAAGAAGCTCGGCGGCCAGACTGGCCAGCTCGGACCTTTCGCCTCTGGTCAGGGTTATGTGTCCGGCGATGGGTCTGTCCACCATCCTCGAAGCCGCGTACGTCAAACCGTTGCTGAAAGCGTCGAGATAAGAGTTGTCTATCTGGTAGGGATCTCCTATCAGGACGATCTTCGTGTTTTCCCCCACTCTTGTAATTATAGTCTTTATTTCGTGAGGCGAGAGGTTCTGCGCCTCATCGATTATGAAATACTGATTCGGTATAGATCGGCCCCTTATGTAACTCAAAACCTCAACCTGGAGTTGTTCCCCCTTCTTCATGAAGGTTTCGAGATCCATGCGCCTGTTGCCGAAAAGGATGTGCAGATTGTCGATTATCGGCGTCATCCAGGGGCTCATCTTCTCTTCCATTGATCCGGGAAGGTATCCTATATCCTGACCCATGGGGATTATCGGTCTGGCCACCAGGAGCCTTTCGTAACGTTTCTCGTCTATAACCTTCCTGAGCCCGCAGGCCAGGGAAATCAGCGTTTTGCCCGTTCCGGCCATACCGGGTATGAAAACGATCTTTATATCGTCGTCCAAAAGAAGTTCCATAGCCATGAGCTGCTCGAGGTTTCTCGGTTTGATACCCCAGCTGGAGCTCTCCATATCCAGCCTCAAAGGCACCACGTTCTCCCTGTCGGGTGAGACTCTCCCGACAACCCCATCTCCGAAATCTACGAATTCGTTGGCCTCCAAACCTTCCTTGACCTCTCCGGCGGGAAGACCTTCTTCCAGAAGGAACCTTTCCATAAGTCTGGGATCGCGCACCGTTTCGACACCGGAAAGCTGGTCGTCTATCTCGACTCTGTCGTGAAGGTAATCCTCGGCTTTGAGGCCCAATATGTCGGCCTTGACGCGCATGTTTATATCTTTGCTCACGAGTACGACGGAGAACTTCTCGCTGTCAACTAGCTCCATAGTGTAAAGCAGAATGGCGTTGTCTTTGTAGCCGTTCGACGCGAAGGGAGGCAGTTTGCTTTTGAACTCGTTGAAGACGGCAATACGTATCGTGCCGCCCGATTCCGTTTTTATCCCCTCCGCAAGACTGCCCTTCTCCCTCAGCGAATCGAGATATCTGCTCACCTTCCTGGCGTTCTGACCGACCGATCCCGCGTTCTTCTTCAACTTGTCAATCTCCTCGAGAACGGGGAAGGGAATGATGATATTGTTGTCTTCGAAGTTCATGAAACAGTAAGGATCATGAACTAGAACGTTTGTATCTAAAACGAAGTCCTTGACCATATCAACCCCTCCACTTCTTCACAAACTTGCCCACTTCCGAAAGCCCTCCCAGGTATCTGGCAAGCGCCAAGAAGACTTTGGCGGTTACGCGGGCGTCGTCCATCGCCCTGTGAGTGGGAACGTCACGTATCCTCAATCTTCTGGCCAGTCCGTAGAGATTGAAAGGACCATCTTCGAAGGCCTCGTGGGCGAGTTCTATGGTGTCTATGTAATTGTTTGAAAGCGGCATAAGACCGGTTTCCTTCGATGCTATATCGAAAAAAGTCATATCGTTGATTATATTGTGACCAACAAGCACCGACGTTCCTATATAGTCCTTGAACTTTGGGAAGACCTCGGCCATTGGGGGCTCTTCAGAGACGTCTTCGTTTCTCAGACCATGGATACCCGTTATCTGCGCTGGTATGACGACCAGAGGGTTGACCAGAGCCTGAAAGGCCAGGTTGTGCATTATCTTGCCACCGTAAACCGGTATGGCCGCTATCTCGAGAATCCTGTCGCCCTCTAGTGGTTTCGATCCGGTAGTCTCTGTATCAACAACTACGTAAAGCTTTTTCATCGGAAAACCTCCTGAAAAAATTCTACCATGAGAAAATATACATACCTTAAGTTCATTTTTCGAGTAGAATTGTTTGAGGTGATCTATTTGAAAGAGCTACGTGTTCATGTTGTTCACAAACTGGGACTCTCCGAGGCCAGAAGAAGGCTTGAAGAGAAGATGGGAGAACTCATGGAACAGTACGAGGGCAAATTCACGCTCGAATCGACCTGGAAGGACAACACCCTCCTGTTCAAACTTGCCGCGATGGGTGTGAAAACGGAAGGGACGCTCGAGATAACAGACACCACCGTTACGCTCGCGGGAACCGTTCCACTGGTTGCGATCGCCTTCAAAAAGAGGATAGAAGAGTCCGTAAAGAGGGATCTGGAAGAGATACTGAGAGTGTCAACGACCCCCGGCTAAAGCCGGGAGCTTGTAGCTCAGGTTGACTAGCCTAAATGAAAACCCTGAGCATCGGTCTTATCGGAGGCGTTCATGATTGATCTTCACAACCACAGCAACTTCTCTCCCGACAGTAACACGCCCCAGAGCGAGATAGTCGAAAGAGCCATCGAAAAGAATCTACAGGTGATCGGCATATCCGACCACGACGATCTCGACACTTCCTTTCCCTACAGTTACAGGCTCAAAGACCCCGCCGGGTATCTGGAAAGCCTCTCGCTCTTGAAAAGGAACTCCCCTATCAAGTTGTTGAGCGGACTGGAGGTCGGCATCGGTTCTTCCTGCAACACTCCGCCCGAAGGAGAGTTCGATTACTTCATCTACTCCGTCCATTCAATACCGGGAATCGACGATCTGGAGATCGACAACATCTGGACGCTCTACCTCGAGGAGTCTCTGGATGCTATAAAGGGGTTGACCGGACCGGGTTTCTTCGGACACATCGACTTTCTACGGAGGTATATAAAAGGGCACAGAGAACTCGATAACCCTGTGCTCCTCGAGGAGCTTTTGAGAAGACTCGTCAAGTCGGAGATAGGGATCGAGATAAACACCTCTGGCTGGAGGGCGCCGTACAACGAATCCACTCCCCAGCCATGGATAGTCGAGAGATACCTCCAGATGGGCGGAAGGTACATTACCATCGGGTCGGACTCGCACAGAGCGTGCGACGTGGGAAGCCACGTGGAAAAAGCGCTTTCACTGTTGCTCGATATGGGGGTAAGGGAGATCTTCTACTGTGAGAAAGGCACGTATATGCCTCTCAAGATCTAGATTTAGCGTTTTTTGTGCCTTTTGAGAGAAAATTTTAGGAAGCGTTTCAGATTCATCCCCTCGCCAAGCCTCAGCAGCCTGACTAGAGAGAAGTACACTATCACGCCAACCAGTAAAGTCACGGCCGTGGCCGCTGCACCGGTTCCGATAGTGAGTCTTATGACAAGCATCGCGGCCGTCATTATCAGAGACGCCAGCATTATCTTACCGATACTGACCAACGCCTTTCTTTCGTAACCCGCCCAGGCGAAAAGAGTCACAGTGACTATAGTCGTACCGAGCATTCCTGCGATAGAGGTTGCCAGCGCAACGCCCACCGGACCCATCGTAAAGCCCAGAACGATATCCAGGACTACGTTCACACCTACCATCAGAGCGGATATTATGGTGGGAGTTACAGGGCTCTTCCTCGCGTAATACGCCCTCGACAGCACACCGTAAGCACCGTAGAAAGGCAGTCCAAGAGTATAGGCGTACAGTAGGCCCGAAGTGACCGCCGTATCCAGTGCGGTGAAAGAGCCCCTCTCGAAAAGTAGTTTCACCAGTCCCTCGCCGGCCACCAGTAACCCGAGCGTTGAGGGCAGAAGCAGGAAGGCCAGAACGGTTATCGAGCTCCACACGGCTTTACTGAACTCTTCTTTAGAATCCTTTCCCGTCAACCTTGAGAGCTGTGGAAGGGCCACCGTCGCGACTGCAATCGCGAATATGCCAAGAGGAAGCTGGTACAGCCTCTGTGCGTAACCCAGACTGGAAACGGCGCCGGTGCCGAGCCCCGTAGATACTCTGGTGTCGACGAAAGAGTTTATCTCGTTGATAGCCGGAGATATCGAAGAGATGAGAAAGAGACTAAGAAAATCCCGCGCGTCGTGACTGTTGTAACGGGGGTTGAAACGGAAGCCGGAACGCCTGGCCGCGAGCATAACTGCCAGAAGCTGGATCGCTCCGCCGGCCGTGAAACCGATCGTGGGGCCAAGTATGGGTGGAGTGAACTTCTCGGAGAGGAGTATTCCCACGATCGTCGCCAGATTTATCAGCATGGGCGAGGCGGCAGCAATGAAGAAGGCATCGAGACTGTTCAGTATGCCGCAATAAACGGCCCACAGGGAGACCAGAGTTATGAAGGGGAAGGAGATCTTTATCAGTTGAGATGTCAGCTCGATGGTATCGCCGCTGAACCCGCCGGCGAATATACCCGTCAGCTCTCGCGAAAAAAATACGCCGCCAGCGCTTATTAAACCGGACAGTAGCAGAACGAATATCATTACGGCCGAGGCGAACTCGAAGGCCCTCTCTCTCGAGCGACCGAGCCTGTCGTTGAAAATGGGGACGAAGGCCATCGTCATGGCTCCGTCGGCGAAGATCTTCCTCAGGAAGAAGGGCAACATCACGGCGACCAGATAGGCGTCGTACTGCCGGGAAGTGCCGAAATAGCCTGCAAACATAGAGTCTCTCACAAGGCCGGAGACTCTTGAAAGCAGTGTGGCTATGGCAAAGATAGCTGTATTCCTGACTGTGCTGGCCGTCATTTGATCCTCCAAAGAAGATTATAATACAGGCGGCCGGTTTCGACTGAGAGATCCTTTGAATCGATGTAACTAAAATGGGAGTTATAAGACTTTACTTCGTGCTCTCGAAAAGAACACTCCGATCCCTCCCGTCTTTTGCAGGGTCAACCCTTAAAGAATCGCACCTGGATCTGTGCTATACTCTGTGCATGAAAGAGTTGGTCGCACCTGTAACCGGCCAACACCGCGGAAAGGAGAGTAGCCGTATGATCCCCGGCGGCGTATGAAGCCAATGAAAAAAGTTGCGCTGATATTTGGAACCAGACCGGAGGCAGTGAAGATGGCCCCGGTCTATCTCGCCATGAAAGACTCGAAACTCGAACCGATAGTGATCGCGACTGCACAGCACCGCCAGATGCTCGATCAGGTACTCGGGCTCTTCGGAATAAGCCCCGACTTCGATCTAGACATAATGCAGGAACGTCAGTCCCTGTCTGGACTGACTTCGAGATTGATCCAGAAGCTCGACGAGATTTACGCGGCCAACTCCTTCGATGCCACCCTGGTCCAGGGCGATACGACGTCCACGTTTGCAGGCGCACTCGTCTCCTTCTACCATAAAATTCCGGTTGGTCACGTGGAGGCCGGACTCAGGACCGACAACATCTACAACCCCTTCCCCGAGGAAGTCAACCGCAGACTGAACGGAGTTCTCTCTACCTATCACTATCCTCCCACCGAAAGCGCCAAAGGTAATCTGCTCCATGAAGGCGTTCCCCCCGATAGAATGGTAGTGACGGGGAACACGGTCATAGATGCCCTGCTGTGGACTATCGAGAACAAAGCCGGAGCCACTTCCTCTTTCAGGGAGAAGTTCGGTCTCGAAAATGGCCGGTATATACTGATGACAATGCACAGAAGGGAGAACTGGGGAGAGCCGATGAGAAACGTGATGCTCGCGGTTAGGGATATACTCGATTCCATGCCGGAGATGAAACTGGTTTTCCCGGTCCATCTAAATCCAGTCGTGAGGGAAACGGTCTATCCTTTGCTCAAAGGACATGAAAGGGTGATTCTCACCGATCCGCTCGACTACCTGCCCTTCGTCTCTCTAATGGAAAAGGCCGCTCTGATACTCACCGATTCCGGTGGTATACAGGAGGAGGCACCGGCGCTCGGAAAGCCTACGCTGGTTCTCAGGGAAACTACGGAGCGACCCGAGGCCATCCAGGCTGGCACGGCCCTTCTAGTCGGCACCGACAGGAAAAAGGTCTTTGAGGAGACGGTAAGGTTGCTGACCGACCGGTCGGCCTACGAGAGGATGGCGATGGCAAGCAATCCCTTCGGCGACGGAAAGGCCTCTCTGAGGATCGCCGAGCATCTGGAGCGTGTACTCGCCTGATCAGCGATTATTCCTCTTTCTTCATCCGGATCTCCCAGAAGTATTCGTACAGAGGTGTCAGCGCCTTGAATTCGCTCCTGAGAAGGTCGGCAAATTCGCCAGAAAAGAGCGTTTCGTCCATGCCCCTCTCCACGGAGATGTAGAAGTCTTTCATCTGGTACCAGACGAGCAGTTCGTCGGGTACGCCTTCCTTTTTTCTGGGCCTTTTGTACTTCTCTCCCATGATCAAGAAATGGCCTTCACGGAGAATCGCCGTCTTCTCCAGAAAGGTCCTGGTATTCTCTTCCAGTTCAAAAATCAGCTTTCTCATGGTCTCGCGCGATGGGAAATAAAAGCCCATCCCGTAACGGTAGCTGTCGGGGAATAGCTCGAAGAAGAAGCCCGGTGAGTCCTTCCAGTCGGGGGATGGCACTTTGAAGGTAAGCCACATATTGGTTCTGTACGGAGCCCTGCCCCTGTTTCTCCTGGCGTCCCGGCTTATCCGGCTTATGGTTTTTCCCACCTGCGGTCTCGTCTCCAGAAAGGGATCCAGCTCCTCCATGAAGGGCCCAAGCTCGTTCACTAACGCCTTGAAAGGGTCAAGAAGAACCTCTCTGTATCTCTCTCTGCTGGCCTCCATCCAGGCCCTGTTGTTGTTCTTCCCTAGATCCACGAGAAAATCGAGGGTTGCCCGGGTAAAACCGTTGAACTTCTCCATCTCTTCCTCCTTAGCTTACTACAATTGTTGAATCAGAATAAGCCTAGATTGGTATCGACAGGTACCTGTCCTTAACTGCGTAGAAGACCTCGCTTATCCCCAGTTTTCGCAGGAGGTTCAGGGCATCGTTGTTGTACTTTCCAACACTTATGGCCCTGTGAGAGTCCGAACCGATCGTTATCAGCCTGCCCCCCAGTTCGAGATATCTTTCAATAACCCACGGCTGGGGCGTGGGATCGCCCAGTCTGTACATCCATCCCGAGGTGTTGAACTCCAGCCCCACATCGCAGGCTATGATCTGTTTCAAAAGGATATTCATCAGCTCGCCCGGACTGGGTGGTTTCGAACCGGGGATGTGTCTTCTCAGAAAGTCAAGGTGGCCCAGAAAACCCGGTTTATCTATAAGCTCCACGGCCATGGCCGCCTCTTCAAGGTATATGTCCCAGGGGTCTTCCATATCCCTCAGATCGGGAAAACCGGGGACTGTGTGGACCGAATAGATGTAATAATCGAAATCGCCGACCGGCCATGAAATACCGGTTGATTGCAATCCCAGTTCGAGACCGGAGAGAACGGTTATTGGGTAGCTGCCCTTCAGGCGTTCTATTTCTCTGGAATAGCTGCTCACCTTTTCCGGCTGAAGGCAGACATCCTGTCTCAAAAGATATGGATCGAAGTGATCGGAGATTCCCACGATCTTCAGGTCTCTCTCAACGGCCGCCTGTATAACGTCGGCCACGCTATCTTTTCCATCGGAGAAAATTGTATGGTTATGTATATCTATCATATACTACTCCTGCTGGTATTTAATCTGATAACAATTTCACAGCTTCTCTCTTTTCTTTATCTGTTATATGCAAGTATATACTTGTTGTAGCAAGATTAACATGTCCAAGTAGTTCCTGTACTGTTTTTATATTTGCGCCCTTTTGAAGAAGGTGAGTCGCGAAGCTGTGCCTGAATAAATGCGGATTTACTTTTCTTTCAGGAAATACCTCTTTCACATGCGTATTCAACATTTTGGGGATCAAGTTTCTGGCCGTTGGCCCTCCCCTGGTTCCAACGAAGAGGTGCTCCTCGCTGTCGCTGTTGGGAAAGGTGGGCCTGATCTCGAGGTAATCGAGCATTATCGATTGCATCTGTTCGTTAACCGGCACTTCACGGTCCCTGTTTCCCTTACCGCTCTGAACACGTATCGCCGGGTTCTCTCCGAGTCGCAGGTCGCTCAAAATGAGATGGCAGACCTCGCTCACACGTAAACCACAGAAATACATGCTGGCCACTATCGCCCGGTTCCTCCTTCCCAGATGGGTCGGTTTGAAAGAGGCCAGTATCTTCTGCACATCGTCGTAGCTGAGATAGTCCGGTATTCTGCGCCGGGATTTGGGGTTTTTTATCAGCTCGGTCGGAACTTTTGGGACCACTCCACTAATGTAGAGAAAAGTATAGAAGGAACGGATGGTCGACAAGTTCCTTGAAACGGTCGAAGGCGAAGGCTTTCTGGTGGAATATCTACCCTGGGAGAGCTCCTTCACGAAGGCTTCGATCTGTCTGCGCTTGACCTGTGTGTAATCCAGGTCGTGGTCGAGAAGGTACTTCTTGAAATGCTGAAGGTCGGTGAGATAAGATTCCACGGTGTTGGAAGACATGTTTCTTACGAACTCCATGTTGTCTTTGAATCTGTCTACGGCTTCATCGAAATCCACTTTCCTTACCCCCAAAATCGCCGAAATTATGAGTCATAATCAACATTATGTATCATTTTATATATTGTACCACATGAGGTTATTTCCACAACCTTGCAAAAGCCTTTAAAATAGCCATTTACAGCGCTAGACCTTTTAAAATGCCCGATAACGAGTTTTTTCGTCCCCGCATGCCTTTTTACCTGTAGACCGCCCTAAAAACGCAACAGGGAGCGTTTTATTGATTTTCATCCTGAAAACGTCTCCAGAACTGCGTTTTGATTTCGGAGATAATATCTCTGTATTTTTCGGCGACGCTGTAACTCTTTCCCTCTCTCAATACGAGCTCTTCCTTGATACCCGAGTAGTGCTTCGACAGTGCACCCATTATCGCACCGAGGGCCATGGGACTTTTCAGTCTTTCTCCACCCGCTTTCTCGAGAAAGAGGTTAATCCTCTCCACCAGTTCTTTTCCATTGCAGGGTGACTCCGAAAGCGCGAAGAGCATTCCGACGGTTGGCAGTTTGAGACTTTTCATGAAATCGTTCAGCTCGTCTCTCTCCCACTCTCTTTTGAGACTAGAAGGCTGTACCTTTCTGGAGAGCTCCTTTCTGAAAGCCAAAAAGATGAGTTCCATGAAGGAAGCGATCCTCTTGTCGTAATCGTCGTCGGTCATGAGAATCGAGGCCACCGAACTGACGGGGAGTTCTATCTGCGAGACCATTGTGAACAGCTCTCCCAGTCGTTTGACCGTAACGAAGGGTCTTCCCAGTTCCAGTTCCTGCGGAAGGATCAGCAGCGCGTTTCTGGCTATCCCTTTGGCCTCCTCGAAGCTCTTCCCGATTATAGCCGAGACCCTTATTTCGAAGCTTTCATTGACCTTCCAGATACCCGTTATCTTTTCCCTTCCGGAGTACTTGATGTAGTCCACAGAAAAGCCGGCCACTTCGGCTAATCTGTTAAGAAGATCGCCGTAAGCCCTCTCCAGGCTCTCGATATCTCCTCCAAAACCGTGATAGCTGGCGAGAAGGTTTTCTATATCGGCAAGTACAGGCTCGGGCCGGTCGTATTTAGTCAGGTAACCATGAATGAACCTGTTCCTGCTCGAACGATCGCCACCTTCGTCCGAAAGCGTTCCGAGAATCCTTACAACATCTACGGCCGTTATTTCAGCTGGCATATACTTCACCCCCTAACTTATACTACCACGAATATATACGATTCTGCAGACAAAATATAATCCATATATTCAAGAACAATAGTGATTATATAAGTATAATTTATATATTCAGATTCACATTAAATATGAAACTATATATCACAACTTCACCTTGTACAATTCCGATTTTTCTAGTATATACCCGTATTCAAATTCAGGTGTAGCACCAACATGCATAGCTACAATTGCGCCTAGAAGATTTCCGACCTTCAGACAATCACTGCCTTGTCTTCCGGAGAGATACGCGTGGAGGAAACCGGCGTTGAAGGCGTCTCCGGCGCCTGTGGTATCCACGACCTCTACGGGTAAGGCCTCGACCGAGGGACCGCTCTCGATCCTCGAACCGGCCGCTCCCATTGTCACTACAACAGTGTTTGTTCTGTTCAGGAAGGGTGAAAGAAAGGCCCACTCCGTCTCATTTAAGAAAAGAACTTCGGCCCTTTCGGCGAGCTTTGAGACCTCGCGCGGTCTTTCGAAGGTCACAATGCCGCCGGGGTTGTAGGAAAACCTTTCTATGTTCAGCGAGTTCAGCATCACCGATAGCTGACCGGTGGCAATGCCTGCGAAATGGTAGAAATCGAATCCTCCGGCTACAGTTTCGTACCTCTCGTTCGCGCCACGGTAAGTGTAAAGATGTCGTTGTCCTTGCTCGCCGATAGCCGCAAAACAAAGGCCTGTTCCTCCGCTAAGCACTTTGATGTACCCGGTCTCGACTCTCTCGCGTGACAACCTTTCGATGAGGTAATCTCCGAAGAGATCGTCTCCCACCGCCCCCTGCAGAAAGACTTCCCTTCCAAGGCGCGAGAGAATGATCGCCGTGTTGGCCGCACTTCCTCCAGAGGAGAGACCCAGTTTTTTTATCCTGTTTTCCTCGCTGTTAACGCTGTCTCCTATTACTGCGTTCAAGTCTATGTTTATGTTTCCAACGACTGAAATCCTCAATTTTCTCTCCCTTTCCCGATTAGGTTTACGTTCTTTCTCTCTTTATAATTATAATTGGAAGTGATAGGAACAGAGCTTTCGAGGGGGGTAAAAACTATGGTTGCGTTTCCTGAAGGTTTTCTATGGGGTGTTTCAACGGCCGGTCATCAGATAGAAGGTGGAAACCGTCACTCGGACTGGTACGAGTGGGAAAAGAAGGGGAAGGTAAAAGGCGGGGAGACTTCCGGGGTGGCCTGCGGAAGCTGGGATCACCTCGAGAGAGACATCAAGGCTCTTGAGGAGCTCGGGGTGAAGGCTTACCGTTACTCCATAGAGTGGGCCAGAATCGAACCGGAAAGCGGTAAATTCGACGAGGACGCTCTTAAAAGGTATGCCGGCTTCACCGAAGAACTCGTAAGGAAGGGTATCCACCCTGTGTTGACAGTGAACCACTTCGTCCTGCCGCTGTGGTTCGCCAGGATGGGTGGTTGGGAGAAGCGTGAAAATCTGATCCATTTCGAGAAGTTCGTCAGAAAGGTGGTCCAGTCCATAGGCCAATACGTTCACTACTGGGTTACCATCAACGAGCCTAACGTCTATGCCTCCATGTCGTATTTGCTTGGAGAATGGCCACCGCAGAAAAAAGATATGGAACTGGCTCGTAAGGTTTTGACGAATCTGATTTTCGCGCATACGGTGGCTTACGACGCAATAAAGTCGGCGGTTCCAACGGCCATGGTGAGCATCGCCCTGAACATGATGCCCTTCCTTCCCTTTAGAAACTGGCATCCGGCGGACTTTATCGCCGCCAGATTTCTGGGAAAACTCTACAACTATTCTTTTGTCGACTCTATAAAACTCGGCAGGATGGCCAGGCCACTGGGGAACGAGGAGGCCGCACCGGAGATAAAGGGAAAGATCGATTTTCTCGGTATAAATTATTACAGCCGCACCTTCGTCAGGTATTCCAGACCCTTTCCGCAATTGCTCAACGGTCAGGAATTTGAGAGGACGGATATGGGTTACGAGTTCTTCCCGCAGGGTCTGGAAGGAGTGGTCTTCAAAGCTTACAAAAGATACCGTTTGCCTATAATGATTACAGAAAACGGGATAGCCGACTCCACCGATGAAAAGCGCTGGCCTTACATCGATGGCGCCCTACAGGCACTCGGCAAATCTATGAACAGGGGAGCGAAGGTCTTCGGTTATCTTTACTGGTCTTTGATGGACAACTTCGAATGGAAGGAAGGTTATTCGATGAAGTTCGGTCTCTACGAGACCGTTCGCGATACACTGGAACTCAAGGCGAGACCTAGCGCCGAAAAGTTCAGACGTTTCATATCTGAAAACCGGTGATCGAAAGGGTCGTGGAGGTGATTGGATGGACGAGCTAACATATATGCTTGCCCCGTGCGGCATCGACTGCGATGGGGCTCGATTTACCTAATGACTCCTTTCGAATATTCCCACCACCTTGCAGACATTCAGATTTAACCTGTCGATCGATACCATTCCGCCGATATGTGGTGCTAGAATCATGTTGACTTCTCATCGTGTGGTTCGTCCATAAGGGGGCGTAAATGAATATGGAACTGATTTCTGCACTGATAGCCGTGACGGTTTCCCTGTTTTCGGTAATCCTCGGTATCTATCTCTTTCGCTGGGTCGGCAGGCACCCAGTCGGTAGCGAGCGCATAAGGGAAATAGGCGAGGCGATCCGCGAGGGAGCCGACGCCTTTCTAAAGAAGGAATATGTGATACTGGCCTTCTTCTCAATTGCGATCTGCATCCTTCTGGCGATATTTTTGAGTATTTCTTCAGCGATCGCCTTCTTAGTCGGAGCCATCTCTTCTGGCGTTGCGGGTCTACTGGGAATGAAAGTGGCGCTCAAGGCCAACGTTCGTACAGCAACGGCTGCAGACCACGAGGGCCTCGAAAAGGCTTTTCTGATAGCTTTTCGGGGCGGTTCGGTGATGGGTCTGCTTGTGGTGGGACTGGCACTTGCCGGTGTGAGTGTGATTTACGGTATAGCTCTGAAGGCGGAAATACTTCTGAGCTTCAGCTTCGGGGCGAGCATCCTTTCGCTTTTTGCAAAGGCCGGTGGAGGTATTTACACCAAGACGGCCGATATAAGCGCCGACCTCGTCGGCAAGGTCGAAATAGGAATTCCCGAAGACGATCCCAGAAATCCGGCCGTCATCGCCGACAACGTCGGTGACAACGTGGGAGACGTGGCCGGTATGGGAGCCGATCTCTTCGATTCTTACGTGGCCAGTATCGTTGCCGCGATGGTCCTCGGAGAGACTCTGGGAGTAAAGATGGTGGTCCTGCCGCTTATCCTGGCATCGGTCGGGGTCCTCTCCTCGCTGGTCGGAATCTTCAGCGTCCGTGTCAGAGGGGAGAAGAATCCCGGACGCGCCCTTGACCTTGGAACCTACATCACCTCGGCGATTTTCGCTCTGGCAACGCTGGTGATCTCCCTTGCGCTCTCTTACGATCTAAAATTCTGGGGCGCCGCGATGGCCGGCCTCGTCGCCGGAACGGTGATAGGCTTCACCACAGATTATTTCACTTCCATCGACAGACACTTCGTGAAGAGAACGGCCCAGGCCTCGCAATCGGGTGCGGCTATCACTATTTTGACGGGCTACTCTTACGGATTGATGAGCCTTCTCCCATCGCTGGTGGGAATCGGTGTAGCCTCTGGCGTGGCCTTTGCCCTGTGCGGAGTTTATGGAATAGCCGTAAGCGCCGTCTCCATGCTCGCAATTGTTGGAATGATAATCTCCAGTGACGCTTACGGCCCTATCGTGGACAACGCCAAAGGTATCTCCGAACAGTCTGGGCTTAGCGAGGAAGTCATATCGCTAACCGACAAGCTCGATGCTGCCGGAAATACTTCGAAAGCTATCACCAAAGGTTTTGCGATAGGGGCGGCCGGACTCACGGTCATAGCGCTGCTGGCGACTTACCAGGAACGCGTGGCAGCCATCACCGGCCAGAGCATAACCTTCGATCTCATGAATCCGCTGGTGATGCTCGGTCTTCTGACAGGCCTTTGCGTTCCCGCACTCTTTTCAGCTATGATAATGCTGGGCGTTAGCAAAAACGCCTTCAGGATGATAGCCGAGATCAGGAGGCAATTCAAAGAGATCAAGGGTCTCAGCGAAGGAACGGCCAGACCCGATTACGCGCGGTGTGTAGAGATAGCTACGACGGGCGCTCTAAAGGAATTGATGCTTCCCAGTCTGATCTCTATAGGAATCACCCTCTTGATAGCCTTCATAGGCGGGATATATGCTCTGGGAGGCTTTTTGGGCGGAGCCATCCTCTCGGGACTGTTCAACGCATTGCTGATGGCCAACAGCGGAGGCATGTGGGACAACTCGAAGAAATACATAGAGGACGGCGCTTTCGGCGGAAAGGGCTCCGACGCGCACAAGGCAGCCGTAATCGGCGACACTGTGGGAGACCCCTTCAAAGACACCGCCGGACCTTCGCTGAACACTCTCATAACGGTTCTCTCCCTGGTAGCCTCTCTGATAAGCCCGCTGGTTATTCTTTACGCCGTTTTCAAGTGATTATCTACTGAAAAAGGCGGGGAAAATCCCCGCCTTTTCTATTGCCGCAGATCAGAGGAGCGTGTTAATCAGCTCTTCAGTTCCCTGTCTCTTTTCGGCCGAGACCATGAACACGGGGGGCAGAGCCCCACTCTCCGACAGACCGTCTTTGACGGACTTGAGAGTTATGGATTGCTGGCTTCTCGAAAGCTTGTCGGCCTTCGTCAGAACGACCAGGTAAGGCAGGGAGTAGTATATAACCCATTCCAGCATCTGCCTGTCAACGGCCTGAAGGGGATGGCGGCTGTCCATGAGGACTGCCAGGAGCGATAGAGACTTTCTCGAATCGAAGTAATCGATTATGAGTCTCTCCCACTTCTCCTTCTCCTTTATGGAAGCCTTTGCGTAACCATAACCGGGCAGGTCCACGAAATAGACCGACCCGTTGACGGTGTAGAAGTTTATCGAACGGGTCTTGCCCGGAGTCGAACTCGTGTGGGCCAGTTTTCTACCGAAAAGGGAGTTGAGAAGCGAAGACTTGCCGACGTTAGACCGGCCGGCAAAGGCTATCTCCCTTTCCAGCGGAGGCGGGTACTCTCCTGATTTGAAGACCGTTCTGCACAGCTCAACACTCTTTATCACTCAATCACCTTTGTCCAGCAGAGCGACTTGGAGGACTTCCAGGATATCCTCCACGAAAACGAACTCTAGCCGGGATTTTATCTCTTCGGGAACCTTTTCCAGATCCCGTTTGTTAGCCAGGGGTACGATCACCGTCTTCATCTGGGAACGATAAGCGGCCATCAGCTTCTCTTTCAATCCGCCTATCGGCAGAACCTTTCCCCGTAGGGTTATCTCGCCCGTCATTGCGACATCGTTTCTTACCTTTCTGCCGGAAACGGCCGAAATGAAGGCTGTAGTCAGAGTTATTCCAGCACTGGGTCCATCTTTGGGAACGGCTCCCTCCGGGACATGGATGTGGAAATCCCTCTTCTCGAAGATCTCGGCGTACTTTTCACCATCGCAGAGCTTTCTGGCGAGCGAGGCGGCTATCTGCGCCGATTCCTTCATAACATCGCCAAGCTGGCCGGTGATGATGGTCTTTCCCTTCCCCGGCACGGGAAGCACCTCAATGTACATGATCTCCCCTCCGACGGAGGTCCAGGCGAGGCCTGTCACCACACCAACCTCGGGTTTCTTTCGGAAATCGCTGTCCTTGAAGAGCGGTACTCCCAGGAATTCGCCAAGATCGTTCACCCCTACGTTTATACTCTCCTCGCCTTCGGCCATCTTCAGGGTCGCCTTCCGGATTATCTTTCCCAGGCTGCGGTCGAGCTGTCTCACACCGGCCTCTCTGGTGTAGTCCCTTATCGTTCCCTTTATAGCCGATCCGGTGATTTTGAAGCTCCTGTCCTTCATGTTGTATTCGTCGAGCAGCTTGGGCAGTATATGGTCTTTGGCGATGTGATACTTCTCCGACTCGGTGTATCCGGGTATTTCGATGACCTCCATCCTGTCCCTGAGGGCGTCGGGTATGGAATACAGAACGTTCGCCGTAGTTATGAACAACACCCTGGAGAGGTCGAAGGATACCTCCAGAAAGTGATCGGTGAAATTGCTGTTTTGCTCGGGATCGAGAACCTCCAGCAGCGCCGAAGCCGGGTCACCCTGGAAGCTTATTCCCATCTTGTCGACCTCGTCCAGCACGATCACGGGGTTCCTAGAGCCGAGCTTGCGAATCATCTGCATTATCCTGCCCGGAAGGGCGCCGACGTAGGTCCTCCTGTGGCCGCGTATTTCGGCCTCGTCTCTCATACCGCCCAGAGAGATTCTTCCGAACTTTCTGCCCATTGCCTCGGCTACGGATCGCCCCAGAGAGGTTTTGCCAACACCTGGAGGACCCACCAGACAGAGTATGGGAGCCCTGAGCTTTTCCGAGTACTTTCTGGCAGCCAGGAACTCCAGTATCCGCTCCTTGACGTCCTGCAATCCGTAATGGTTGCTGTCCAGCATTCTACGTACATCTTTTATCTTTATCTCGTCCTCCGTCTCCTGAGACCAGGGAAGGTTAAGCAACCAGTCCAGATACGTTCTCACCACCGTCGCCTCGGCCGAGTAGGGAGACATCTTCTCCAGTCTGGATATCTCCTGTTCGGCCTTCTCGCGAACTTCGGCAGACAGGTCGGGAGAGGCGGCCCTTTCCTTCAATTCCTTTATCTCTTCGTCTTCCTCGCCCTCGAGCTCTTCCTGAATCGCACGCATCTTTTCGCGAAGATAGTACTCCTTCTGACCCTGTTCGATCTTCTCCTTCACGCGCTTATCCAGTTCCTCCTCGAGCGAGAGGATCTCTATCTCGCGGCTCAGTAGTTCCATGAGTATCTTCAACCTCTCGACCGGCTCAACCTCTTCGAGCAGCTTCTGCTTCTCCTCCAGAGCGAAGGGAACGATCGAAGAGACGAAATCGGCGAACTTGTCGGCGTTGGAAGTGTCTTCAAGAGCCATAAGAGCTTCATCCGGGAACCTGCGGCTCATCGAAACGTATTTCTGCGTCAGCTCCTTGACTTTGCGAACCAGTGCCTCCAGCATCTTGCTCTTTCTGGTTCTGGACTTCAGGCTCTCAAGCTTTACGATCAGAGCGTTCTCCTCTTCAACTACGCCCGAGATCTTCGCCCGTGCCAGTCCCTCGACCAGGATCTTGTAATTGCCATCGGGCATCTTCATCAACTGGACGATGCGGCCTATAGTACCGACTTCGAAGAGATCGCCCAGTTCCGGTTCCTCTTTGGTTATATCTCTCTGAGACACCAGGAAGACCAGCTGATCGTACTTACCGATCGATTCTTCGAGCGCCGAAAGAGACTTCTCCCTCCCCACGTAGAGTGGCATCACTGAAGAGGGATATATCAACATATTGGTTCTCGTCGGAATCGCTGGCAATATATCGGGTATCTCTATCTTTCTCTCGCTTCTAATTGCTGCTTTCTCAAGTAATTCGAATTTTTGTGCCACCAGAACACCTTCCTTTCATTTGGTAAGATACCGGCTTTTCAGTTCAAAAAAGAGAGGATTTCATCGGCCTCCACGTCCATCGACGACAGGGACACGACTCTCTCGTTTTCGCTCCAGTGCTCAAGCCTCACTATCAGACACGGCCCTTCTACGAAGGGTCTGTACATCTCGGGCCATTCAACGGCCATAACCGTATTATAATCGCCGAGACCTTCGAGATCTAAATCCAGTAATTCTCTTCGATCTTCAAGTCTGTAGAGATCGGCGTGAACAAGAATCAACCTGCCGGGATAGGTGTTGATTATGTTGAACGTCGGACTTCTAACCAGTCTCTCTTCGATTCTTAGCCCTCTGGCCAGTCCCCTCACAAAAGTCGTCTTTCCGGTGCCCAGATCGCCGTAAAGCAGTATCGTCTCGCCTCCGGAGAGCCTTTCACCGATCTTGCCGGCCAGGTTCAACAACTGGTCTATCTTCATCTGGCCCAGTTCATAGATCTTCTCAGTACTTCTTTCCACTTCGAAAACTCTTCCTCCATTCTATTTCCGTTGGGTTCGAACTCCACCTCGCTGATACGTCTGTTTTTCAGCACCTCAATGTCCCACAGGCCCGTGCAAAGGCCCGAGAACATTGCAGCACCCAGCGCCGTTGTTTCCTTTATCAGAGATCTATCTACAGGGATGCCAAGCACGTTGGCCTGCATCTCCATCAGGAAGTTGTTCCTGGTGACTCCGCCGTCCACCAGGAGCTTCTTCAGTTTTATCCCCGTCTCCTCTTCCATCAGTTCCAGTATTTCGCGAGTCCTGAAGGCCATGTATTCCAGCACGGCTCTGATTATATGGCCCTTCTTCGTCCCTCTGGTCAGTCCTATCAGCGTCCCCCTGGCCGAAGCATCCCAGTACGGCGCCCCCAGACCGGTCAGAGCTCCCGAGAAGTAAACTCCGCCGTTGTCCTGAACCTCACGCGCAAGCGATTCAGTCTCCGAGGGATTGGCTATTATTCCCAGACCCTCTTTTAACCAAGTTATAAGGGCCCCAGAGGCGAAGATCGATCCTTCTATGGCGTAGACAGTATCCTTCCCAAGTTTCCATCCTATCGTTGTAAGAAGGCCGTGCCTTGAGTATTTCGGCTCCGACCCGGTATTCATGAGTATGAAAGAGCCGGTGCCGTAGGTGCACTTGGCATCGCCCCGCGAGAAGGCCGTCTGTCCGAAGAGCGAAGCCTGCTGGTCTCCGGCTATACCGGCTATCTCCGGACCGTATATCGAAGCTCCCAGAGGGCTGCAGGAATCCACGACCTTCGGCAGGAACTCTTCATCTATTCCGAACATGTCGAGAAGTTCGCCGTCCCACTTCAGCTCCCGTATATTGAAGAGCATCGTTCTTGAAGCGTTCGAGTAATCGCACACATATCGCTTCTCTCTGGTTAGGTTCCAGACCAGCCAGGAGTCGATCGTGCCGAAACGCAAGGTGCGCCTCTTCGCGGCTTCCCGGACTCCGGGAACGTTTTGCAGCATCCATTCCATCTTCGTGGCCGAGAAATACGGATCGGGCATCAATCCAGTCTTGAGGTGTATCTTCTCCCCGAACTTTTCCCTCAGCTCTTTGCATCTTTCCGTGGTTCTCCTATCCTGCCAGACGATAGCGTTGCACAAAGGCTGGCCGGTTATGGCATCCCATGCGACCACTGTCTCGCGCTGGTTGGTTATACCTATGGCTTCGATCTCACGGTAAGAGACCCTGGCGTCGGATACCACGTTTTCCACAGAACTCATGGTACTGAGAATAATATCTCTCGGATCGTGTTCGACCCTGCCAGGATTGGGGTATATCTGCCTGAACTCCTCCTGTGAAACGGCCACCTGATAAAACTCCTCATCGAATAGTACGGCCTTACTGCTGCTGGTTCCCTGATCGATGGCCAGAATGTAACTCATCCTAACGCCGCCTCCTTCATATATGAAAACGTCTCTTGAAAACGATCGCGTTCTCCGGACAGATCTCGTGGCAGACGTAACAGGTTATGCACTTGCTATAATCGATCCTGAACCTGTCTATCTCTATCGCCCCGACCGGGCAGGCCTTTTCGCAGTTCCTGCACTCGATGCAGTTCTTCCTGTCTATCCTCGGAAACTTCGTGACGAAATGCCTCAAGAAACCGGCACCGTAAACCGCGATGTAGTTTGTTTCGGGCAGAACCAGTCTCGCCGGCACGGGTCCGTCGCCCACAATTTCGTACTCGCCAACCAGATTCTCTTCCCTGGCCATTCTCAAAAGCGGGACTTTCGAATGCTTCACCTGGAAGAGTTCCGCTATCGCATCGTCCAGAGAAAAGACATTTCTTGAGAGCGCCACGATTCCGGGATAGATCTTCCTCCCGTTCGACGGTCCGTTTCCGTCCATCCCCTCTACTCCGTCCAGCACCGTCAGCGAGGGCTTCAAATACCTCGCCAGGTCCAGAAGCATCCTGGAAAAATCCCCCATGTTTCTCGCTCTGAAATGCCAGCCCTGCTTTCTTGCACCGGGGATACAGCCGAAGAGGTTCTTGACTGCGAACGTGACGAGCGTGAGCGAATGAGTCTTGAGCTTGGCCAGATTGACTACGAGGTCGGCCTCCAGGACCGGGCGGGCTATCTCGAAGTTCCTGTACGTCCCCTCCTGCAGAACCACAGAAACGGGATCGTCGAAATCTACAAGGGGTATGTCCAGTTCCCTGCAGACGCTTTCAATCCCTGCTGCTCTGGCCGCGGTAATGGTACTGACCCTGGCCGGGGAATCTCCTACACTGACCTTTGCCCCGCGCCGGAGGAAAATCTCCGCCACCGCGCGGACTATTTCGGGATGGGTCGTCACCGAGCTGTCTGGCGTTCTTGCTGAGAGCAGGTTAGGCTTCAGCAGTACCTTTTTTTCTCGAACATCGTCGTCAAAATTCAGCAGATCGAAGCCCTCAGCTATCTTCTCCCTGCACTTTGCGTATTCTGGGCTGCTTAGGATCGCCACCCTGTTCATTTGACTCTTTTTCTCCATAAAGAACCCTCTTCTTCTTTCTACGATCATCCACTATGCAGCGCACCTCTTCGGGAAGCTTCACTTCACAAGAAGAGAGTATCTCTATTATTATCTCTTCCGGGATCGATGTAACGGCCCAGAGATCTGTGAGATATATCCTTTCGCCCGTTCTCACGGGCGCCT